>NZ_JBFARL010000398.1:0-2891 GCF_040674655.1 Actinomadura sp. NPDC049753
GTCGGGTTCGACGCCGAGCTCGGCGAGGGCCTCGCGGAGATCGCCCCGGACCGGGTCCGGTCCGTCCCGACGCTGGAGGACGCGCTGCCCGAGCTTGGAGGAGACCCCTGCCGAGGCCCCTGCCGAGGCCCCTGCCGCGCAGCCGGAGGCGGCCTCCGCCGAGGAGCCCGCGCCCGCCGAGGAGGCCGCGGCGCCCGCCGGGACGCAGGAGCCGGCCGAGCCGCCGAAGCGGACCCGGACCCGCGCCCGCAAGACCACGAAGGCCGCCGCCGAGACGGCCGAGCCCGTCCCGATGACCGGCGCCGAGACCTCGCCCGAGGCCCCCGCCGAGCCGGTCGCCGAAGAGCCCGCCGAGCAGCCCGCCGAAGAGGCGCCGGCGCCCCGCACCCGGACCCGCCGCCGCCCCGCGAAGGCCGCCGCCGAGGTCCCGTCCGTGCCGCAGGTCCCGGCCGTCCCGGTCGCCGGGGAGGTCCCGGCCCCCGAGCAGGTGTCGGAGACCGAGCCCGCGAGCGGCGTCGGCGTCCCCGGCGTGACGTTCCAGCCGCCGATGGTCGTCTTCCAGCCGCCGCAGCCCAAGGCCGAGGCGCCCGCCCGGCCGAAGGCCGCCGAGGCCGAGCCCGCCGTGCAGGACGCCGGCGAGGAGGACCAGGACCACGGGCCCGCCGACGAGGACGACTCCGAGGACCGCCCGTCCCGCCGTCGCCGCCGCCGCGGCGGCCGCGGCCGCGGCCGCGGCGGCAAGGAGGGCGCCGAGGACGAGGGCGAGGAGACCGAGGGCGAGGTTGAGGCCGAGGCCGAGGAGCCCAGGGAGGAGCAGCCCGCCAAGCCCGCCAGGGCCGCCAAGGGCAAGGCGGCGAAGGGCGGCAAGGCGTCCAAGGCCAAGGAGGACAAGGAGCCCAAGGCCGAGGAGCCCGAGCAGGGCGCCGCCGAGGGCGACGAGGACGACGGGGAGGGCGGCACCAGCCGCCGCCGTCGCCGCCGCAGGCGCCGGTCCGGGGCCGACGGCGAGTCCGGCGGCTCCGACGACCCGCCGAACACCGTCGTGCACGTCCGCACGGCCCGCGAGGAGCGCGCCGCCGCCGAGGACGAGGTCCAGTCCGTCCGGGGCTCGACCCGCCTGGAGGCCAAGAAGCAGCGCCGCCGCGAGGGCCGCGAGCAGGGCCGCCGCCGCCCGCCGGTGATCACCGAGGCGGAGTTCCTGGCCCGCCGCGAGGCCGTCGAGCGGGTCATGGTGGTCCGGCAGGAGGGCGAGCGCACCCAGATCGCCGTCCTTGAGGACGACGTTCTCGTCGAGCACTACGTCAACCGCGCGACGCACCAGTCGTACGTCGGCAACGTCTACCTCGGCAAGGTCCAGAACGTCCTGCCGTCGATGGAGGCGGCGTTCGTCGACATCGGCAAGGGCCGCAACGCCGTGCTGTACGCGGGCGAGGTCAACTGGGACGCCTCCGGGCTGGAGGGCCAGCCCCGCCGCATCGAGTCGGCGCTGAAGTCGGGCCAGTCGGTGCTCGTCCAGGTCACCAAGGACCCGCTCGGCCACAAGGGCGCCCGGCTGACCAGCCAGGTCTCCCTGCCCGGCCGGTACCTGGTCTACGTGCCGGACGGCTCGATGACCGGCATCAGCCGCAAGCTGCCCGACAAGGAGCGCAGCCGCCTCAAGTCGATCCTCAAGAAGGTCATGCCGGAGCAGGCGGGCGTGATCGTGCGGACCGCGGCGGAGGGGGCGACCGAGGAGGAGCTCGCCCGCGACGTCTCGCGCCTGGCCGCCCAGTGGGAGAGCATCCAGAAGAAGGTCAAGACGGCCTCCGCGCCGTCGCTGCTCTACGGCGAGCCCGACCTGACGATCCGGGTGGTCCGCGACATCTTCAACGAGGACTTCTCCAAGCTGGTGGTGTCCGGGGCCGAGGCCTGGGACACCGTCTCCGACTACGTCCAGTACGTCGCCCCCCATCTCGCCGACCGCGTCGAGCGCTGGACCGGCGACCAGGACGCCCTGTCGGCGTTCCGCATCGACGAGCAGATCGCCAAGGCGATGGACCGCAAGGTCTGGCTGCCGTCCGGCGGCTCCCTGGTGATCGACCGCACCGAGGCGATGACGGTCATCGACGTCAACACCGGCAAGTTCACCGGGCAGGGCGGCAACCTGGAGGAGACCGTCACCCGCAACAACCTGGAGGCGGCCGAGGAGATCGTCCGCCAGCTCCGGCTCCGCGACATCGGCGGCATCATCGTCGTCGACTTCATCGACATGGTGCTGGAGAGCAACCGGGACCTGGTGCTGCGCCGCCTCGTGGAGTGCCTGTCGCGGGACCGTACCAAGCACCAGGTCGCCGAGGTCACCTCGCTCGGGCTGGTGCAGATGACCCGCAAGCGGGTCGGCCAGGGACTGCTGGAGGCGTTCTCGGAGACCTGCGAGTCCTGCAACGGCCGCGGCATCCACGTCCACCTGACGCCGGTCGAGCCGAAGGCGGAGAAGGCGGCCGGCAAGGAGTCCGGACGCCGCCGCAAGCGCAAGGGCGAGGTCGAGAAGGCCGTCGAGGAGAAGCTGTCCCGGCACGAGGCCAAGCCCAAGGAGCCCGCGGAGGAGCCCGCCGCCGAGCCCGTGAGGGCGCCCGCCGCCGAGACGGCGCCGGTCGTGGAGGCCGCGCCCGAGCCGGTCCGTTCGCGGCCGAAGAGGTCCAGGCCCGCCAAGCGCCCGGCCGGCCCGCCGCCCGAGATCGACGAGGCGCCGGCGCAGGCCGCCGTGGAGGCCGCCGAGGCCGCCGCGGAGACCGCCGACACCGCGCCGGGCGCGCTGGACTCCGCCGTTCAACTCGCCGGCGGGCTCGCCCGCGGGCTCACCGACGGCCGGCTCGGCACCGTTCGGGTCGACCGGCACCGGCTCGGCGGAG
>NZ_JBFARL010000399.1:0-2885 GCF_040674655.1 Actinomadura sp. NPDC049753
TCGTCCGGATGGACGTGTCCCGCGAGGAGGACTGGCAGCGGGCCGTCCAGACCGCCACCGAGACCTTCGGGGCACTGAACGTCCTGGTCAACAATACCGGTCTGCCGCGCGGCGCCCGACATCGTCTGGGACGCCGTCGACAGCCCGCGGCCGCCCGCGCCGAGAATGCCCGAGAGCATCGCCCAGGGCCCGTGGGGGAGGTAGTCCGCGCCCTGTGCGCGCGCCGCGAGGACCTCGCTGCCGCACTGCACCGCCCAGGCGAGCACGGAAAAGACGGCCAGAACGCCGAAGGAGACGCCCGAAGAGGAACTGTGCAGGCCGACCGATGTCGTGCCGTCGTCGTTGCCGCCACCGCCGAACAGCGAGCCGATGACCCAGCTGCCCAGAAGCCAGAGCAGCAGCAGCGGCGACGTCAGCGCGACCGCCTTCGCCATCGCCGTGCCGCGGCCGGCGAGCCTCTGCCGTTCGCGGTCGGCCCAGTGCGTGCGCAGCGCCTCGTCGCGCTGCTCGGCGGCGTGCCGCTCGCGCGTCCGCGACTCGCTCTCCGCCGCGGCCTCCGGTGCGGCGCGGGCCACGGCGAGCAGCCGCAGCGGATCGTCGCCGGCCCCGTCCACCATCCAGGTGAACCACGGCACCGGTTCGGAGACCGGCTCGCGGGCCCGTGCCGCGCCCTTGGCGATCAGCCGCCCGGTCTCGTCGGGACGCGCCGCCAGCGCGAGCAGGGCGAGCAGCACGGCGGGCGGCTCCTCCGCGCCGGCGTCGGGCAGCCGGCCGGCGAGACCCGGCGGCGCGGCGGCCTGCTCGCGCAGCCAGCGCACCAGGTCGTTCCATGCCGCCACGTGCGCGCGCCACTGGTCGTCGACCCGGGCCAGCTCCTCGCCGCCCGCGAAGCCGGCGAGCACGGGCAGCAGGCGGTGCTCCCACAGCGCCCGCCCGATGAGGCAGGCGGTGCGGTGGTCGGGATGGCGCCGGTCGGCGGCCAGGCCCGCCAGCCCGGGCAGGTCGGCGGCGGTGATCCGGCGGCCGAGGTAGTGCGGGGGCATCGCCGGGTCCAGCCACCGCACGAGGTGCAGGAGCTTGACGTCGGGCGGCAGCGTCGTCATGAGGTGGCCGTCGACGAGCGCGATGCGGCTGTCGTCGGGCACCTCCGCGAGCCATTCCCGCAGGCTCCGCCACGCCTCGCCGGTCTCGCCCCGGCCGAAGAAGTACTGGGCGGCGTGGTCCCAGTTCTCGACCAGCGCGCGGGCCAGCTCGCTCCGGCCGGTGTAGCGGCGGCCCCTGAACGGCAGCCCGGCGCCCGCCGGGACGCTCTCCTCCGCGACCCGCGGCGAACCGCCGTCCAGCCACTCCCGTACCTGCTCGCCCGTCCATCGCCCGCGGGGGTCGCGGGTCAGCAGCCCCTGGCACAGCAGCCGCAGCCGGGGGCCGGGGACGTCGTCAGCGCTGACCGGCCGCGTCGCGAGATGGTCGACCACGACGGTCTCGCTCAGCCCCTGGAACGGCGGCCGGCCCGTCGCCAGCTCTCGGACGATCATGCCGAGCGACCACCAGTCGCGCGCCGGCGACACCTGGCCGGACAGGGACTCCGGCGCCGCGTAGGCCAGCGTCCGCGACGACGAGGCGAACACCACGCTCTGGTCGAGGACCCTGCTCAGCCCGAAGTCGGCGATGGCCAGCCGCAGCGGCTCCCTGCCCAGCACCAGGACGTTCTCGGGCTTGAGGTCCCGGTGGACGATGCCGGCCCGGTGCAGCGCCCCCAGCCCGGCGGCGAGCTGGGCGGCGACCTCGGCCACCGTGTCCTCCGAGAGCGGCCCCTCGTCCATCAGCGCCCGCAGGTTGCCGTCCGGCGCGTACGCGGCGATCTCGTAGTCGCGCCCGTCGGCGTGCCCCGTCTCCAGGATGCGCAGGACGTTCGGCGCGTCCAGCGCGGGCAGCTTCGCCCACACCTCCCGGTCGGCGCGGTACCCGCGGCGGAAGATCTTCACCACGAACTCGGCGCCGTCGGCGTCGCGCACCAGGAGCAGGTCGGACTCGGCGCCCTGCACGGGCAGCTCGGCGACCGTCGCGTACCGCTCGCCGAGCACGGCCGGCAGCCGCATCAGCGGATCCCCGGGACCGTGCCCCTCCCGCCGGGTCGGCGACGCCGGGCGCGGCCCGGGCACATCCGCGTCCCGCCGCGTCGTCCCGGCGTCGCGCCGGGTGTCGCGCGGCGGGGCGCCATCGAACTCGCCCACAGCCGTCCCGTCTAGCCCTTGTCCTTGATGGCCCGAAGATACTCGCTGATCTTGAACTGGTTGACGACGAACTCCAGGACGATCCGGGTCGCGAACACCTGGAAGAGCCACACGAACGGGGACCCGAGGAGGAGCGTGAGGCCGACCGCCGCGCTGTCGTCGAGCGCCGCCAGCCCGTACACCGCCATCAGCAGCGAGAACAGGGAGATCGCGATCAGCGCCAGCACGTAGAGGACCTTCACCACCCGCGCGGTGATCATGGTGTCGAAGTTGAGGTCGAACAGGCCCCCGAGCACGTTCCTGCCCCCGGGCTCGCCGGGCGGGGGCGCCCACCCCTGCGGCGGCTCCGGGAACCCGGAGGCCGGACCGGGCGGGCGGGGACCGGGGACGGGACGGGGGGCGGGGCCGGGGAAGGGGCCGCCGGGCCCGCCGGGCGGTGGACCGTAGGGTCCGCCAGGCCCGCCGGGCGCCTGCGGACGCGGAGGGTTGCCAGGGTCCGGTGGGTTCGTCATCACCGTCGTCTCCAGTGTGGGGACCGCTACACGGAGACTCTAAAGCCTGGCCCCGTCCGCCGCCGGAACCCGCCGCGCGACGATCCCGTATCGCGCGGGGGGCGGTGCGGACGTGCGGGCCGGTGGGGCCAGGTTCTGG
>NZ_JBFARL010000400.1:0-2856 GCF_040674655.1 Actinomadura sp. NPDC049753
GGTCGCCTAAGCTAGGCGGCCGTCACTTGGTGTCGGAGCTCTTGTGGGCGCCGCCGGTGGAGGGACCGCCCTTGAGGAAGTCCTCCAGGGGGCCGAGCGGCATCGGCAAGTCGACGCTGGCGGCGCTGATCGCGGGGCTGGCCGCGCCCGGCGCGGGCGAGGTGCTGGTGGACGGGCGCCCGGCGGGCGATCCGGCCCGCCGGGTGCTCGTCCCGCAGGAGGCGTACGTGTTCGGCGGCACCCTGCTCGACAACCTCGCCTACTACGCGCCGGACGCCGGTCCGGAGGAGGCGGGCCGGGCGGTGGACGCCCTCGGGCTGGCGCCGCTCGTCCGCGACCTCGGCGGGTACGGGGCGCGGCTGGAGCCCGGCGCGCTGACCGAGGCGCAGCGGCAGTGCGTGGCGCTGTGCCGGGCCTACCTCGCGCCGCAGGGCCTCGTCATCCTGGACGAGGCCGCGTACCGGCTCGACCCGGCCGCCGAGGCGCGGGTGGAGGAGGCGTTCGCGCGGCGGCCCGGCACGCTGGTCGTCATCGCGCACCGGATCAGCTCGGCGATGCGCGCCCGCCGCGTCCTGGTGCTGGACGGGACCCGCGCCCACCTCGGGCGGCACGCGGACCTGCCCGCGGTGTGCCCGCTGTACCGGGACCTGACCGGGCGCTGGGAGGACGGCTCACAGCCACCCGGCGTCCTCGGCGATCCGGATGGCCTGGACCCGGTTCTCCGCGCCGATCTTGCGGTTGATGCGGGAGAGGTGGTTGCGGACGGTGCCGATCGTCAGGACGAGGTCCTCGGCGATCTGCGCCGCGGACGCGCCCCGTGACGCCAGGGTGAGGACCTCGATCTCCCGCTCGGTGAGCGGGCTCTGAGCCGAGCCGAGTTCGGTGAAGGCCATGTCGGGGTCGATGACGCGCGCGCCCTCGGCCGCCCGCCTGATCGCGTCCACGAGCTCGCCCGGCGAGGTGTCCTTCAGCACGAGCCCGGACGCCCGCGCGGCCACCGCGCGCCGCAGGTCGCCGGTCCGGCAGCGGCCCGCCATCAGGACGGTGCGGCACTCCGGGACGGCCTCACGTAACGCCCGGGCGGCCGTGAAGCCGTCCAGGCCCGGGAGCCCGACGTCGATCAGCGCGACGTCGGGCCGGCGTCTGCGCGCCGTGCGGAGCACCTGATCGCCGGCGCCGACCGCCGCCACCACGTCGAGATCCTTCACCCGGTCGAGCAGCGCGACCAGCCCGCCGCGCAGGAGGGGCGCCCCCTCGGCGAGCATAATCCGAATCATTTTCGTCTCCAACACGGCCACCCGTCCGCGACCTGAGAAAGGACAAACACCGAACGCGCTTCGAGGCTAACTCGCGGAGGGGCCCGAGAAGGGGTGACGGGGATTCGGTCAGCGCGAAATCGAATTTTCAAGAGGTCACCTTCGACAGGCCTCGCGACTACTGAAGTCTTACCGGACGGAGCCAACACTATTCACGGAGTCAATGCAAAGACACCGGGAAAACCAGGAATCCAGCGATGGGTATTCCGCCAATTAGCGGTTGTACACCTGATGGGCCGGAACCGGTTCAGGCAAGGAAATCGAACACCGCTCCGGCGCCCGCCGCACGCGCCGCGGTATAGGCCGTCCAGCTCAGCGCGAGGTCCTGCCAGGGCAGCCCGACGGGCGCGTACACGGTGACCTCGCCGTCCTTCACCCGCCCGGGCACCTGGCCGCGCATCAGGTCGCGCAGCGTCCCGGCGGCGTGCTCGACGTCCAGGCCCGCGCCCGCCAGCACGCCCATCTCGACGGCCAGGGCGACGTCGTCGACGACGACACGGGCGCCCCCCAGCAGGTCGGCCCCCAGTTCCGCCTTGCCGGGCTGGTCCGCGCCGAGCGAGGTGAGGTGCGTCCCGGGCGCCACGTCGGCGGCGTGCAGCAGGGGGCGGCGCGCCCAGGTCGCCAGGACGACGATCCCGGCGTCCCGGGCGGCGGCGCGCGGGTCCGGCGCGACGGTCGCGGGCACGTCCAGCCGGGCGCCGTGCCGCGCGGCGAAGTCGGCGGCGCGGCCGGCGTCCAGGTCGAACACCGTGAGGCCCCGCACCTCCCGCAGCTCGCCCAGGCCCCGCATGACCAGTTCGGCCTGCGCGCCCGCCCCGATCACCGCGACCGAGCCCGCCGCGGGGCGCGCCAGCGCGTGGGTGCCGAGGGCGGCGGCCAGGCCGGTGCGCCAGGCGGTCACGGTCGCCGAGTCCAGCAGGGCCAGCAGCTCGCCGGTCCCGAGGTCGTGCAGGCAGACGACGCCGCGCAGCGCCGGGCGGCTGCCGGGGAACTTCGCGTTCACCTTCACCGTGTACGCGGGGATCCCCTCGACCACGCCCGGCATCAGCGCCGTCGCGGTGCCCTGTCCGGGCAGCTCGACGATCACCCGGCGGGCGGCGGCGCCGCCGTCCCCGGCCGTGAAACCGCGGCGCAGGGCGTCCAGGCAGGGGGCGGGGTCGAGCAGCGACTCAAGGATGGAACGGGCCAAGAGGAGCGTCACCGGACCATCCTCCCGTCCCCCCGCGCGGGCGTCACCCCCTGGAGCGGATCGTCATTGGACCTCTTGTCCTGGTCCGAAACCCGCCGAACGGGCAGTCCTCCCCGAGAATCGGCCACGGAACCCGCACCCATTGTGACAATCCGTAGATGGTCGGTTGGTCACTTTCTCGCCTTACATGGGCGTTCACGGATCTTCCAGCATGACCCGTGACCTCCGGCGCGCCATTCGGGCGCGCCCAATCCCCCCTGGAGGCAGAGTGAAGATCCGTCCCCCTCGCGTCCGCGGAGCCGCCACCGTGGCGGCGGCCGGGCTCGCGGCGACCGCCCTGGCCGCCGCCCC
>NZ_JBFARL010000401.1:0-2822 GCF_040674655.1 Actinomadura sp. NPDC049753
ACACCGGAGGCGTCGACCGCCCGGGCGATGCCGAAGTCGATGACGCGCGGCCCGTCGGCGGCGAGCAGGACGTTCGAAGGCTTGAGATCGCGGTGCGTCCCCTCACCGAGGTGGCGGTGGCCTGCCGCCATCCGGACACCTGCACCGCCGCCGCCGAGCTCGCACGGGACCTGGAGCTGCCGGTCGGGGCGGCGGCGTCCGCCCGCGAGGCGGTCCGGGGCGCGCAGATCGTCGTCACCGCCACCACCAGCGCCGAGCCGGTCGTCCTCGGCGCGTGGCTCGACCCCGGGTGCACGGTCGTGAGCGTCGGATCGTTCGCCCCGGACCGGGCGGAGGTGGACGCGGAAGTCCTCACCCGCGCCGCCGCGGTCGTGGTGGACGACGTGACGACCGCCCTGGAGCACGCCGGCCCCGTCGTGGCCGCCGTGCGCGCCGGGGAGCTGGACCCCGGCCGGGTGCGCCCGCTGGGCCCGATCGTCGCCGGCCTCGCCGCCGGGCGGCGGACCGAGGCCGACCTGGTCTTCTACAACAGCGTCGGCCTCGGCGTGCAGGACGCGGCGGCGGCGTCCGTCATCGTCGGCCGCGCCCGCGAGGCCGGCGCCGGGACGCTGGTGGAGCTCTGAGCCCTCCGGCCCGCCGAGTACACTGGCCGTTCGATAGAGCGAACGTGAGCGAGCGAGCGGACGAGGAGCGGGAGCGTGGGCGCGTCAGGGGAATCGGTGCGGGACGTGCTGGCCGGCAACCTGCGCCGCGCGCGGCTGGAGCTCGGCCTGTCGCTGTCGGAGCTGTCCCGCCGGTCCAAGATCGGCAAGGCGACGCTGTCCCAGCTGGAGGCGGGCGCCGGGAACCCCACGATCGAGACCGTGTTCAGCCTCTCGCGCGCGCTGGAGGTCCCCATCTCCGACCTGCTCGACCACCAGGAGCCGTCCGGGCTCACGGTGGTGCGCGCGGTGGAGGTGGAGGTGCTGAGCGGGAAGGGCGTCGACCTGCGGCCGCTGCGCGGCATCGAGTCCGGCGGCGCCATGTTCGAGGTGTACGACCAGCAGTTCAGGGCGGGCCGCCGGCAGGACTCGCTCGGCCATGTGGGGATGGAGCACACGGTCGTGCAGTCCGGGCGGCTCGCCGTTCGGGTGGACGACCGGGACGTGGAGCTCGGGCCGGGCGACTACGTCGGCTTCGACGCGCGCCTGCCGCACCGCTACACCGCGGTCGAGGGGCCGGTCCGGTCCGTCCTGCTGCTGCAGTACAGCGCTGACCAGCGACTTCACGCCTCGCCCGGCACCCCGTCCCATCTGGTGGAAACCCCCTGAATCCGGCGTCGCTCGCGCGTTGACATGGCGCGCATGACGCGCTTACTCTCGGAATCGTTCGGTTTAACGAACGGCAAACGGGAGGGTCGATGACGCGGGTCATGGTGCTGGGCGCCGGGATCATCGGCGCGGCCTGCGCCCGCGAGCTGGCCCTGGCGGGCTGCGAGGTCGTCGTCGCCGACCGGGGCGGCCCCGCCGCCGGGACCACCGCCCACGGCGAGGGCAACATCCTGGTCTCCGACAAGGGGCCGGGCCCGGAGCTCGAACTGGCGCGGCTGTCGCGCGAGCTGTGGCCCGCCATCCTGGACGGCGACCCGAACGCCGGCGGCGTCGAATGGGACGCCAAGGGCGGCATCGTCGTCGCCACCACCCCCGCGGGCGCCGAGGCGCTGACGGAGTTCGCCGGCGCCCAGCGCGAGGCCGGCATCGCCGCCGAGGACCTGGACGCCGCCGCCCTCGCCGCCGCCGAACCCCACCTGACGCGCGACTTCGCCAAGGCCGTCCACTACCCCGAGGACGCTCAGGTCCAGCCCGCCGGAGCCGCCGTCGCCCTGCTGGCCGCCGCCGTGCGCGCCGGCGCCGTCCTGCGCACCGGGTGCGAGGTCCTCGGCGCGGTCCGGCGCGGCGGCCGCGTCACCGGCGTCCGCACCTCCGGCGGGACGATCGGGGCCGACGCGGTCGTCAACGCGGCCGGGCCCTGGGCGGGGGAGGTCGCCGCGCGGCTCGGCGTCCGGCTCGGCGTCCGGCCCCGCCGCGGAGAGGTCCTGGTGACCGCGCCGATGCCGCCGACCGTCTTCCACAAGGTCTACGACGCCGACTACGTGGCCGCGGTCGGCAGCGGCGCCGGAGACCTGCAGGCGTCCGCCGTCGTCGAGTCCACCCGGGCGGGGACGATCCTCCTCGGCTCCTCGCGCCGCCGGGTCGGGTTCGACGACCGGATCCGCCCCGAGGTGCTGTCGGTCATCGCCGCCAAGGCGCTGCGGCTGTTCCCGTCCCTGGCCGGGGTGCCGGTGATGCGCGCCTACGGGGGGTTCCGCCCGTACGTCGACGACCACCTGCCCGTCATCGGCGCCGACCCGCACCTGGAGGGCCTCTGGCACGCCACCGGGCACGAGGGCGCCGGGATCGGCCTGTCCGCCGGGACCGCCGCCGTCCTGCGCGACCTCATGCTCGGCCGCGCCCCCGCGATCGACGCGGCGCCGTTCCGCGCGGACCGGCCCGCCGCCCAG
The DNA here is from genome assembly GCF_040674655.1 of Actinomadura sp. NPDC049753. Lineage (NCBI taxonomy): Bacteria > Bacillati > Actinomycetota > Actinomycetes > Streptosporangiales > Thermomonosporaceae > Actinomadura > Actinomadura sp. NPDC049753. The sequence continues at coordinate 2,540 of NZ_JBFARL010000401.1, forward strand.
TGCGAAGGAGAGACCCGATGAGCGCGCGACTCGTCCCCGCCGGCGCCGACCGGACCGGCCGCCGCCCCGACGTCCCGCTGCGGATCACCGTGGACGGCGAACCCGTGGACGGCGTCGCCGGCCAGACCCTCGCCGGAGTGCTGCTGGCCGCGGGCCGCCGCACCTGGCGGCGCGGGCCCTCCGGCGCCCCGCGCGGCGTGTTCTGCGGGATCGGTGCCTGCTTCGACTGCCTCCTCACCGTCAACGGCGTCCGCGACGTGCGGGCGTGCCGCCGCCGCGCCCG
>NZ_JBFARL010000402.1:0-2772 GCF_040674655.1 Actinomadura sp. NPDC049753
GGTGCTGCGCGAGTACCTGGAGCGCGGCACCTCCCCGGTCGGCCGCGCGTCCTGCCGCAGGTCGGCGACGACGTCCCGCTGCATGGCCTTGATCGACTCGGCGACGCGGGCGAAGGGCGCGTTGCGGCGCAGCGGCCCGGCTGCGTGGGCAGCGCGCAGTGCGCCGCCGGCTGCCCGCACAACGCCAAGCACGGCGTCCATCTGAACGCGCTCCCCCAGGCCTGCGAGGCGGGAGCGCGGATCGTCTCCCGGGCCCGCGTCGAACGCGTCCTCGTCGAGCGCGGCACCGCCACCGGCGTGCGCGCACGCCGCCCCGACGGCACGGCCTTCGAGATCCTCACGTCCCGCGTCGTCGTCGCGGCCGGCGCCCTGGAGACGCCGCTGCTGCTGAGGCGGTCGGGCATCGGCGCGCATCCCGAGCTGGGACGCGGCATGGCCGTCCACCCCGCGACGAACATCGCCGGGCGGTTCGCCGAGCCCGTCGTGTCCTGGTCGGGGGTGATGCAGAGCGTCGGAGTCGAGGAACTGCACGGCGACGGGATCCTCATCGAGGCGACCGCGAGCCCGCCCGGCATGAGCTCCTTCCCGCTACCGGGCGCGGGACGGGCGCTGCGCCGCGCGCTGCGGGACGCCGACCGCCTCGCCGTGCTCGGCGCGATGATCGCCGACGCCCCCTCGGGCCGCGTGCACGGCGCCCGGCACCGCGCGTTCGTCCGCTACGACCTCGCCCGGGAGGACGCGGCCCGGCTGCGGCGGGCGCTCGTCGCGATGGGCCGGATCCTGTTCGCGGCCGGCGCCGAGGAGGTCCTCACCGGCCTGCCCCGCCACCCGGTCGCCCGCGACGAGGCCGAGCTCACCCGCGCCGCGGCCATGGCCTCCGCCGGCGACCTGCACCTGGCCGGGTTCCACCCGACCGGGACTGCGAGGCTCGGCGCCGACGCCGCGCGGGCGCCGGTCGACCCGTCCGGGCGGCTGCGCGGCGTGCGGGGCGTGCACGTGGCCGACGCGTCGGTCCTGCCGACCTGCCCCGAGGTGAACCCGCAGCTCACCATCATGGCGATGGCGCTGCGGATCGCCGAGGGGATCGGGTAGGCGCCGCCGTCAGGAGCCCAGGTACCGCAGGACGGCCAGGACCCGGCGGCTGTACCCCGTCGCGTGCGACAGGTCGAGCTTGTCGAAGATGGCGTTGACGTGCTTCTCGACGGCGCTCTGCGAGATGTGGAGGTGCGCGGCGATCGAGGCGTTGGTGTGCCCCTGCGCCATCGTGTCGAGGACGTCCCGCTCGCGCGGGGTGAGGCGCGCCAGCGGGTCTCCCTGCGCGCCGTGCGCGGCCAGCAGCCGGCGCACCACCTCCGGGTCGAACGCGGCGCCGCCCGCGCCGACGCGCTCCAGGGCGTCGAGGAACTCGTCGACCTGCGCGACCCGGTCCTTCAGCAGGTAGCCGACGCCCGCGGTGTCCGCCGTGATCAGCTCGGCGGCGTAGCGCTTCTCCACGTACTGCGACAGGACGAGCACCCCGACGCCCGGCCAGCGCCGCCGGATCTCCAGGGCGGCGCGCAGCCCCTCGTCGGTGTGGCTCGGCGGCATCCGGACGTCGACGACCACGACGTCGGGCGGGCCGGCGGCCACCGCCGCGATCAGCGCGTCGCCGTCGCCGACCGCCGCCTCCACCCGGTGGCCCTCCTCGGCGAGCAGCCGCACCAGGCCCTCGCGCAGCAGCGTGGAGTCCTCGGCCAGCATCACCCGCACGGCAGCTCCGCGGTGATCACGGTCGGGCCGCCGCGCGGGCTGTCCACCGCGAACGTCCCGTCCAGCGCGGCGACCCGGCGGGCCAGCCCGGCGAGCCCGCCGCCGCCCGGGTCGGCTCCCCCGTCCCCGTCGTCCTCGATGCGCACGCCGATCATTGTCGCCGATCCCGCCACCGCCACCCGCACGGACGCGGCGCCGGAGTGCTTCGCGGCGTTCGTGACGGCCTCGCAGACGACGAAGTAGGCCGCCGTCTCGACCGCGTGCGGGGGCCGGCCGGGGACGTCGTACTCGATCGCCACCGGCAGCGCGGACCGCTCGGCCACGGTCTCCAGCGCCGCCCGCAGGCCCTCGCCGTCCAGCGCGGCCGGGTAGACCCGCCAGGTGACCTCCCGCAGGTCCGCCAGCGCCCGCTGCGACTCCTCGTGGGCCTGCCTCAGCAGCTCGGCCGCCCGCTCCCCGTCACCGGCGCGGCGGGCCCGCCCGATCAGCATGCCGAGCGCCACGAGCCGCTGCTGGACGCCGTCGTGCAGGTCGCGCTCGATGCGGCGGCGCTCGTCGTCCACCGCGTCCACCACCTGGGCCCGCGTCACCGACAGCTGCGCGATGCGGCGCTCGTACTCCTCCAGCGGGCTCGGCCCGAGGCAGCGCCTGGCCACGCTCCGCTCCATCGCCGCGACCCCGACCAGGCCCTGGACGGCGAGGAAGAGCAGCACCACGCCCGCGACGGCCGTGTAGAGGACGATCCACCAGGTCGGAGGGATGCCGTCCAGATGGTCGCCCGTGATCCACCAGCCCACCGCCAGCCGGACCGCGGCCGCCGCCCCGTAGGCGAGCAGCAGGAGGATCACGCCGCCGAGCAGCCCCACCGGCACCCGCAGCACCAGGTACGCGAGCGCCTTCAGCGGGCCGTACCGGACCGCCCGGTCCAGGCCCGACGCCCGGCGAGAACGGCAGCAGCGTGCTGGTCGGCCACGTCGACTCCAAGTCGGGCCCCGGCGCCTTCTACCGGCTCGGGGCGCTCCG
>NZ_JBFARL010000403.1:0-2770 GCF_040674655.1 Actinomadura sp. NPDC049753
GGCGCGGGCGACCCGCCGCAGGCCGGTGCCGCGAGGAGCACCGGGAGGACGATGAGCGCGGCGAGCGAGCGGCGCGCCTGCGATCGCCTCCGGTGGGTCACGCCGAGCGGACGCAGGCGAACAGGTGCCTGCTGTAGTTGTCCTCGTAGGGCGGCCGGGCGTCGTCGTCGGGCCCGAGGTCGACGATCTCGTCGAACCCGGTGTTCTCCCGCAGGAACGCCGCGACGCGGGAGGGGTCCCAGCCGCGCAGCGAGTCGGCGAACCACGCCTCGTTGTCCTGGCCGGTGTCGAAGAACAGGACCCGGCCGGTGGCGCGGTCCAGCAGCCGGATCAGCTCCTCGGCGCTCACCGAGCCGCGGCCGAGGACGAAGTGGTGCAGGAGGCTGAAGCAGGACACCACGTCCCAGCGGCCGGCGTCGTGCCCGCCGAGGAAGTCGACGCAGTCGCCGGTAGAGACGGCGCCCTCCGGGAGCCCGTAGACGGCCCGGCCGAGCGGGACGGCCAGCGGGTCGCGCTCGACGCCCTCGGCGTCGAAGCCGCGCTCGGCCATCTTCGCGACGAACCAGCCGTAGCAGCTCGCGACGTCCAGGTAGCGGCCCCCGGCGAGGCCGCGCTCGCCGAGGAACGCGTCCATCTTCGCGAGTCGGTCGGTGCACTGCCGGACGGTCGTCCAGCCGGACCTCAGCTCGGGCGCGTCGATCGGCTGGTAGAGCTCGTGGGTGCCGTCGAGCCAGCTCATCTTCAGCAGGAGGTCCTGCAGGGGCGTGGTGACGGGCAGCCATTTGGCGACGACGTTGGCGCCGTCGGCGCCGCTCATCGCGGCGATGGCGAGCCGGTGGTGGCCGTCGAGGATCTGGTACTGGTCGGAGCCGCGGACGGGCGCGACGAGCACCGGGTCCTGCGGCCCGCTCTGCTGCGGGCGGGGCGCCGCGCCGGGCGCCTCCTCGCCGCGGTACCGCGCGACGAACGCGCGGGCGGCGGCGAGGACGCCGGCCTCGTCGGTGCCGCCGAAGTAGTTGCCGCCCGCCTCGATGCAGCGCATCCCGAGCCGGCCGTAGGCGCTGGACAGGATCTCGGCGTCGGTGAGCTCCGGCCGCTCGTCGGCGAGCCGCAGCAGCCCCACGTGCGGGCCGTCCAGGAACGGCGTCGACGGCCACAGCAGGTCGCCGGTGCGGTCGGCGAACTCGCGGGCCGTCCAGCCGCCCTGCGCGCCGACGAGGAGCTGGTCGAACCGGACCGGCACCTTCCACGGGCGCCGCAGCACGGCGGTGGACACCGCGACGCGCGCGGCGGCCGGGATCGGCAGCGAACGCCCGGCGTCGACCAGCCGGCCGTACACCGGGCCGCTCGGTGCGAGCCCGCTCTTGCGAAGCACCGCGCGGGACTTGCGGCGTACTTGGTCAATTCCCGTGGGCATGCATGCTCCTGGCAGATGTCGTTTCGGTGGCGGGCGCGGCGGCGGCGCCCGCGAGTGCGGCACGGCCGCGCCTCCCCGGCAGCAGGGAGGCGAAGGCGGTGAGGGACAGCCGCTCGCGGCCGGCCCAGAGGAGGGCGAGGTACAGCATCGCGCCCGGGACCAGCCCGCCGGCGAGGGCGGCCTCGCTGGAGCCGGCGGCCAGCCGGACGGCCAGCGGCACCGCCGCGAAGCTGACCAGCGCGGAGCCGCCCGCCCAGAACAGCCCGGCGCTCGCCGGGGTCATGTCGAGGATGCGCCGGACCTGGACCAGGGCCAGCAGCGTTCGCACGAGCAGCCCGCACGCCCGCGCGACCGCCGCCCCGGCGATCCCGAACGGCGGGATCAGGAGCACGTTCAGCACCAGGTTCACCCCGAGCGCGGCGCTCTGGTTGACCAGGCTGAGCCCGCTGCGGCCCGCCATCAGCAGCATCACGTCGCGGGCGCCGGTCGCGGTCGCCACCAGCATCGCCATCGCCAGGATGACCGTGACGACCTCGCCGGTCCCGCGGTAGCCCTCGCCGAAGGAGCCCACGTACACCGGCGCGCCGACCGCGATCGACAGGTGCACCGGCCAGGCCAGCGCGAGGTTCCAGGACGCGCACACCGCGAACACCCGCTGCGCGCCCGCGCGGTCGGCGAGCGCCATCAGCCGGCTCACCGCGGGCTGCATGACGTTCTGCACGGCCTGGGTGACGAGCTGGCTGATCACGATGAACCGGGTCGCGGCGGTGTAGATCGCCGCCTCGCGGGGCGAGCTGAGCGCCGCGACGAGCACGATGTCGGCGCGCTGGAACGCCGTCTGGCAGATCTGCGCGAACGCGCGCGGCCCCGTGAAGCGCCAGAAGTCGCCGGCCAGCGGACGCCAGCCGGACGGCGTCCCGGGCTCCGCGGCCACCGGAGCCCCGGCGCGGCCGCGGCGGCTGATCCTCAGGTACCAGAGGAGGGCGACGACCAGGCACGGCAGGTACGGCGCCGCCCACGCCAGCGCGAGCCACACCGCGTCGTCGGTCAGCAGCGCCGCCACGACGACCCCGGCGACCTGGAGCGTCTGCCGCATGATCTTGTCGACGAGGACGGTCGGCCGCATCGAGCCGTGCCCGCGGGTCGCCGCGAGCAGCGCGTCGTGCGCCCCGGCGAGGGGCAGGAACAGCGCCAGCACCCGTACCATGCCCACGGCCTGGCCGGGGTCGTCGGCGCCGATGTGGCCCGCCGTCCACGGCGCGGTGAGGGCCAGCACGAGACCCGCGGCCAGCGCCGTCGCATACGATTTGCGATCGTACTGCACGGGACTTCGTCCCTCCTCGAGTCCGGCTC
>NZ_JBFARL010000404.1:0-2761 GCF_040674655.1 Actinomadura sp. NPDC049753
GGCGGGCCCGGCGGCAGGGCGGGGGCGCAGGACTCGCCGCCGCCGCTGCGCCGGCTGGCCCGTACGCCGGCCGCCCGCTCCGCGCTGGCGGTGATGGTCACGGCGCAGGTCGTGATGGTCGCCGTCATGACGGCGGCGCCTCTGGACATGCACATGCACGGCGACGGCCTCGGGACGGTCGGCATGACGCTGTCCGCGCACACCCTCGGGATGTTCGCCCTGTCACCGCTGACGGGGCGGATGACCGACCGGCACGGCGCGCACCCGGTGATCCTCGCGGGCCTCGCCGCGCTCGCCCTGTCCACGGCGCTCGCGGCGGTCGCGCCCGGGTCGGCGGGGCGCGCCGCGGCGCTCTTCCTGCTCGGCTACGGCTGGAACCTGTGCTTCGTCGGCGGCAGCGCGCGCCTTGCCCGCGACCTGCCCGAGGCGGAACGCCCGCACGTCGAGGGAGCCGTCGACGCGGCCGTCTGGACGGTCGCCGCCGCCGCGAGCCTGCTGTCCACGGCGGTGCTGTCGGCGGGCGGGTACGCCGTCCTGGCCTGGGCGTCGTGCGCCGGGGCCGTCGCCGTCGCGGCCGGGCAGGCCCGCCGCCGCGCGCCCGGGGCGAAGCGGACCGGGCAGGAGACCGGACGGACGTGACCGGGGGTCAGATGCGGCCGGTGCCGCGGCAGACGTTGCACCGCTCGTGGGTGGCGGTGCTGGTGCCGGTGCCGTTGCAACCGGGGCACGACCGCGTCGCCGGTTTGTTGTGCTTGCCCAAGTCCACCACCCCCTGGGGGTTCATCCTAAGGGCTCGGCGGGTCGCATGCCGTGCCCGCTTATCAGTTCGCCGCCGGGACCCTCCGGGTTCACCGCAGCTCCGACGAACCCGGGAACGGGGGCCGGAAGACGACGCGGCGCGCCCGGCCGAGTCGCGTTCGCCTTCTCCTCCGACGCTTGTACGCTGTCCCTCACGCGCGCCGTCGTCCGGTCACGGTGCCCCGAGCAAGGAGATCGCGCAGGTTGGTGCCATTGCCGCTGACCACCGCGATCCGTCCCTACGACTGGGGATCGCGGACCGCCCTGGCCGAGCTGCTCGGCGTCGAGCCGACGGGGCGCCCGCAGGCCGAGCTGTGGGCGGGCGCGCACCCCGCCGCCCCCTCCCGCGTGGACGGGACGCCCCTCGACGTCCTCATCGGCCGCGACCCGATCGGGATGCTCGGCGCCCCCAGCGTGGAGCGGTTCGGGCCGACGCTGCCCTACCTGCTCAAGGTGCTGGCCGTCGAGAAGCCCCTGTCGCTGCAGGTGCACCCGACCACCGAGCAGGCCGAGGCCGGCTTCGCCCGTGAAGAGGCGCAGGGCATCCCCGTCGACGACCCCGCCCGCACGTACAAGGACCCCTTCCACAAGCCCGAGATGGTCTGCGCCCTCACCGAGTTCCACGGCCTGTGCGGCTTCCGCGACCCGGCCGAGACCGCCGGGCTCCTCGAAGACCTCAAGGTCCCCGAACTGGACGCGTGGATCAAGACGCTCCGCGCCGAGCCGCCCGCCGAGGCGCTCCGGACCGTCCTCACCCAGATGCTGGACGAGCGCTCCCGGCCCCTCCAGGCCGCGGTCGAACCGGCCCTGACGGGCGTCTACGCCGACATCGCCCGCGCCCACCCCGGCGACCCGGGGGTCCTCGCCGCGCTCCTGCTCGACCACGTCGAGCTCAAGCCCGGCCAGGCCCTCTTCCTCGGCGCCGGAGTGCCCCACTCCTACCTGGGGGGCCTCGCGATCGAGGTCATGGCCAACTCCGACAACGTCGTGCGCTGCGGTCTCACCGCCAAGCACATCGACGTCCCCGAGCTGATGCGCGTCGTCGAGTTCGTCCCGTCCCGGCCCCACCGCGTCGAGCCCACGGCCGACCGCCGGTACCGCACGGCGGCCGAGGAGTTCACCCTCGTCCGCCACGACCTCGCGGGGGTCCCCGTGGACCTGCCCGCCGGCCTCCCGCAGACGCTCCTCTGCCTGGAGGGCGAGGCCCGCCTCACCGCGGAGCCGGCCCTGACGCTCGCCCGGGGCGAAGCCGCCTTCGTCCCCGCCGGCGCCCGCGCGACCCGCCTCACCGGACACGGCACGCTCTACCGCGTGCTTCCGGGGATCGGGTCATGACCGTCCTCGCCCTCGACATCGGCGGCACCACGTTCGCGGTCGCCCGCGTCGACGCCGACGGCAGGCTCCTCGACCGCGCCGAGCACCCCGCCGGCCAGGCGCCCACCGCCACCCTGCGCGGCCTCGTCGCCGACTTCGCCGGGGACGGCCGGACGCGCCGGTCCCTGACCGGCGTCGGCATCGGCTCGGCCGGCCCGATCGACGCGGCCGCCGGCACCGTCAGCCCGAGCAACATCCCCCGCTGGCGCGGCTACGGGCTCGTCGCGGCCGTCCAGCGCCTCGTCCCCGGCGTCCCCGTCACCCTCGCGGGCGACGCCCAGTGCATGGCGCTCGGCGAGTGGTGGCGCGGCGGCCACGACTGCGGGTCCCTGCTCGGCGTCGTGGTGTCGTCCGGCGTCGGCGGCGGCCTCGTCATGGACGGCCGCCCCTGGACGGGACGCACCGGCAACGCGGGCCACATCGGCCACGTCGTCGTCGACCTCGACGGCGAGGCGTGCGTCTGCGGCGCCCGCGGCTGCCTGGAGACGGTCGCCGGGGGCCTCGGCATGGTCCGCTGGGCGCTCGCCCAGGGGTGGACGCTCGCCCCCGCGACGGGCCGCCCCGACGCGCGCGCCCTGGCCGCCGCCGC
>NZ_JBFARL010000405.1:0-2756 GCF_040674655.1 Actinomadura sp. NPDC049753
CCCCCCCCCCCCCCCCCCCGCGCCGCGCCCGGCCCGGACGGGACGGGCACCGCGGGCTCGGGCTCCGGCGGGGCCGCGGGCTCGGGCGACGGCGTGGGCTTGCCGCCGCCGATGGCGAAGTCGTAGCCGCACGCCTCGCAGAAGCGGTCGGTGCTGGGGGTCCCGCAGTCGGGGCACGGAGTCCCGCCCAGCGACGGCTGCGGGCCGGACGGGAGGGAGGCCGCGCCGGTGGGGGCGCCCTCGATGCGCTCGCCGCAGACGTCGCAGTAGTCCTGTGCCTGCGAGGTGTGTCCGCTGGGGCAACTCGCCATGGTCAGCCCTCGCCCCTCCGGGTGGTCACCGTCTCGTCCTTGCGGGTTCGGACCGTCTTGCTGGAGCGCGTGTCGAGCTCCATCTCATCGGCCTTGTTGACGTCGCGCTTCAGCCGGACGGTACCGCTCGCCTCGTCCACGACGTCCACCACCTTGCGGAGCATCGCGGTGATCTCGTCGTTGCCCGCCTCGCCCGCGAGCACCACGGCCCGGCCGAGCCGCGCCGTCGCGGTGTCGAGGTCGCCGTCCTTGCGGGCCTGGAGGCCCTCCTGGATCGCCGCGGCCAGCTCCGCCTGCCCGGTGTAGCCCGCCACCCGCGGGTTGATGCGGGTGGACTTCGCCTCGTCGTCGGTCCACTCGGCGAGGACGTTCGCGGTCGCGACGACGCGCGCCTCCTCGCCCGGCGGGCCCGGCACGACGAGCTTCACCCACGCGGCGCGCAGCTCCTTGCCGACCTCGCCCGGCGGCACCTCGACGCAGATGTGGTAGTCGCGGCTCTCGGCGCCCCACGCGCCGAGCGGGTAGTCGCCGGCCTGCGGCGCTGACTCCGCGCGCTTGCCGGTGAGGTCCTCCACCGCCGGGGAGACCTGCTTGACGAACCGCAGCCGCGCCGTCTGCGGCGTCCACACGCGCAGGGCGACGTCGGCGACGGACTTGCCCATCGCCGCCTCCGTCATGGCGCGGAAGTCCTCGACCAGCCCGGCCGGGTCGGCCACCATGCCGACGCCGCCGAGCAGCGCGGACGCGACCTTGCGCAGCTCGGCGACCTCCCAGTCGGTGCCGACGCCGCGGCAGTCGCAGACGAAGCGCCCGCCGCAGCGGGCCAGGGCCGCGTCGAGCTCCTCGGCCGTCTCGTGCTGGTTCTTGCCGTCGGTCAGCAGGATCGCGTGCCGGATGCCGTCGCGGCCGCCGAAGATGTCGTCGGCCAGCCGCAGCCATGATCCGATCGCGGTGCCGCCGGACGCCCTCAGCCGGCTCAACGAGTGCTTGGCCTCCGCGCGGGTCTCCGGCGTCGCCGGGACCGTCCCCTGGTGCCGGGGGAAGACCATCGTGGCCGTGTTGGAACCGGAGACGACGGCGAACTCCACGCCGTCGCGCAGCGTGTCGACCGCGACCTGCGCGGCCGCGATCGCCGCGCGCAGCTTGGTCTCGGGGAAGGACATCGAGCCTGAGGTGTCGATGATGACGACCTCGGACGCCCGGGCCGAGGACGGGAGGGGGGCGCCCTCGGCCGCGCCCGCCTCGACGGACACGATGGCGTGCACCTCGCGGCCGCCCTCGGGCAGGTACTTGTTCTGGTCGACGGTGATGCTGAACTGCGGCTCCCTCATCGGGGCTCCTCCGTGCTCTGGGGGATGCTCTCGTGGACGCGGCCGCCGGAGCCGCCGGGGGAGGGGACCGGGATCACGGCGACGGTGATGTTGTCGCGGCCGCCGGCCTCCAGCGCGCGGCTCACCAGCGTCCGCGCGGCGCCGAGCGGGTCGGCCGCCGGGCCCGGGGACTCGCCGCCGGGGCCGGCCAGCAGGGCCGCCAGGTCGGCGGCGGCCGGGAAGTAGTTCCAGAGTCCGTCGCTGCACACCAGCAGCGTGCCGGGACCGCCGGGCCGGAACGTCGCCACGTGCGGGCTGACCTGCCCGGCGTCGGCGCCCAGCCACGCGGTGATGACGTGCGCGTTCGGGTGCGCCTCCGCCTCCGCCTCGGTCAGCGACCCCTCGGCGACCATGAACGCGGCCCACGAGTCGTCCTCGGTGAGCCGGCGGGACGCGCCGAGCTCGGCCATGTCTCCGGTGCTGACCTCGGCCCCGTCGATCTCGTCGGGCGCGGGCCCCTCCGCGGCGTCCCCGCCGGACCCGGCGGTGCCGTCCGCGGCCAGCCAGTAGGCGCGGCTGTCCCCGATCCAGCCGACCGTGACCGCCGGGCCGCGCGTCACCGCGGACACGTAGGTGCACGACGGCGCGTCGGACGGCGAGGTGGCGAGCGCGGCGACGGCGGCGGCCGCGCGCAGCGCCGCGTGCCGGGTGGCGTCCTCGGCGTCCTCCCCGGCGTCGAGCCGCGCCACCAGCTCGCCGAGGCCGGTGTCGGCCGCGGCGCGGGACGCCTCGTCGGGACGCTGCGAGGACCCGACGCCGTCGGACACGACGGCCGCGACGCCGGACAGGTGCGCGGCGAGGGCCAGCGCGTCCTCGTTGCGGCTGTAGCGGCGGCCGCGGTCGCTCGCGCCCGCCGCGACGACCGGGCGGGTGCCGTTGCCGCCGGACGCGGCCGGCAGCTCGATCTCGACGTGGTCGCGTGCGGCCGGCTGGCGCAGGCCGCACGTCTCGCAGTAGCCGTCGGCGTCGATCGCCGTCCCGCCGCATCCGGGACGACGAGAAGGCCTTCGAGGAGATGTGGCGCCGCGTCGGCCTGTCGGTCGACTGGAGCCACCTCTACACCACCATCGGCGCC
>NZ_JBFARL010000406.1:0-2717 GCF_040674655.1 Actinomadura sp. NPDC049753
TCGCCGCCGAGCGGGCCGCCCGGGCGGGTCGTGCCGTAGGCGTCGGGCGCCGAGGACGGCTTGATCTCCGGCAGCATGGAGCGCGGGATCCCGAAGAACGACAGGAGCTGGTCGTCCCAGGAGAGGGTCTCCAGGTCCATGAGCATGGTGCGGCTGGCGTTGGTGGGGTCGGTGACGTGCACGCCGCCGTCCGTCCCGCCCGTGAGGTTCCACAGCACCCAGGTGTCGATGTTGCCGAAGACCGCGTCGCCCTTCTCGGCGGCCTCCCGGACGCCGTCGACGTTGTCCAGGATCCACTGGATCTTCCCGCCGGAGAAGTACGTGGCGGGCGGCAGCCCGGCGCGGTGCCGGATCGTCTCGCCCCGGCCGTCGCGTTCGAGCGCGGACGCGATGCGGTCGGTGCGGGTGTCCTGCCAGACGATCGCGTTGTAGTAGGGGCGCCCGGTGCGCCGGTTCCACACCACCGTCGTCTCGCGCTGGTTGGTGATCCCGAACGCGGCCAGGTCGCCGTGCGACAGGTTCGCCTTGTTCAGCGTGCTCTCGATGACCGAGCGCGTCCGCTCCCAGATCTCGGTCGGGTTGTGCTCGACCCAGCCGGCCTGGGGCAGGATCTGCTCGTGTTCCAGCTGGTGGCGGGCGATCTCGTTGCCGCCGTGGTCGAAGATCATGAATCGGGTGCTGGTCGTGCCCTGGTCGAGGGCCCCGACGAAGTCGGCCATGGACTCTTCCTTTCCGCCCGCGGGAACGGGCCCGTCAGGTGACGTCGTACTCCGGCTCCGGTCCGGTGGGCAGGCCGCCCTCCTCTTCTGGAAGGTGGCGCCCGACGAGCAGCAGGTACAGGCCGGCGCCGAGCACGCCGCCGATCAGCGGCGCGGCGATCGGCACCCAGAAGTACAGGTCGCCGTACTGGTCCCGCCAGGCGGTGTCGTAACCGGTGATGTACTGGGCGAGCCGCGGCCCGAAGTCGCGGGCCGGGTTGATCGCGTAGCCGGCGGCGGAGCCGAACGCCATCCCGATCGCCACCACCACGAGGCCGATGATCAGCGGTGCCAGGTTGGCCAGCGGCGGCGCGTTGCGCAGGTCGGTGAGGGCCAGGACGAGGAACAGCAGGATGGCGGTGCCGATCACCTGGTCGCGGAACGCACCCCAGGTGCCGATCGGCAGCGAGCCGTTGCCCGGCAGGGTGGAGAACACGAACTGGGTCTTCAGGGTGTGGCCGGGGTCGAACTTGGCGAGGATCTCGGTGTAGTCCCACCGGACGATCAGCGCGGCCACGAAGGCGCCGAGCGTCTGCGCGAACCAGAACGGCAGGACCCTGCGCCACGGGAACCCCTTGAACACCGCCAGCGCGAGCGTCACCGCCGGGTTGAGATGCCCACCGCTGGTCCGGGCCGCGACGTACACGCCGAGCGTGACGCCGAAGCCCCAGGCCCAGGCGATGCTGTTGTGGTCGCCCAGGCTCTGCGGATCGCCGAGCCCGCTCGCCGCCACGACCTGGGCGACGACCCCGACGCCGAACAGGATCAGGATCAGCGTGCCGGCGAACTCCGCCGCCATCTGCCTGGCGAGTTCGGGCAGCCTCGGCCCTCGCGTCATATCTCCTCCTCGGGCGTGGGAAGCAGGCCACAGCGGCCGTGATCGTGATCGTTCCCAAGAAGGGCGACGCTACACAGAGTAAGCTAATGACCCCGGAACGCTTCCTCCAGCCACCACGAGGGGCGGCGGCGCGTGATCTTGGCGTCCACGACCATCGGCCGGTCGCGGGGACCCGCCAGCCAGGCGGCCACCGCCGCGAGGTCGTCCGGTGCGCGGACGGTCGCCGCCGCGCAGCCGAACCCCCACCCGACCGCGGCCAGGTCCGCGGGCGGGAACGTGACGGTGTCGAGGGGGTGCCCGCCCGGACCGAAGTGGTGCACCTCCGCCCCGTAGGCCTCGTCGTCGTAGACGAGCACGAGCAGGCCGAGCCCGAGCCGGACGGCGGTCTCCAGTTCCGCAACCGACATCAGCGCGCCGCCGTCGCCGAGCGCGGCGACCGTGAGCCTGTCCGGGCGCGCCACGGCCGCGCCGATGGCGGTCGCGAGCCCCAGCCCCACCGACTGGAACGCCTGCGTGAACACCAGGCCGTCCTCGTCGGGGACGTCCAGGAACATCGCTGGGTAGCCCATGAAGTTGCCGGAGTCGACGGCGACCGTGCGCTCGCGGGGCAGCATCCCGTCCAGGGCGATCGTCAGCGTGCGCGGGTCGATGCGGGGGCCGTCCGCGCCGTCCTCGCCGGGATGCTCGTCGTAGGGGACGTCCTGCCAGCGGCCCTCGCGGGCGAGCCGCTCCGCCACCTCGGGCGTGCGGTAGCCCGTGGCCCGGTGCCCGCGGGCGCCGAGCTCGGCGGATACGGCCCGCGCGGTCTCGGCGGCGTCGCCGATCAGGCCGAGGTCGACGGGGCGGTGCGCGCCGAGCGCGTGCGCGTCCACGTCGACCTGCACGACCGCGGCGTCCCGGTCGATGAGGGCGCCGTGCCGCGTCGTCCACATGTTCAGCGAGCAGCCCCAGGCGACGACCAGGTCGGCGCCGCGGATCAGCTCCGCCGCGGCGGGGGTGGCGAAGCCCCCGCTGACGTCCAGGGCGAACGGGTCGCCGGCGAACAGGCCGCGCGCCACCGCCGACGTCGCGGGCAGCGCCCCGCAGCGCGCGGCGAGCTCGGCCAGGGCGTCGCGGGCGCC
>NZ_JBFARL010000407.1:0-2619 GCF_040674655.1 Actinomadura sp. NPDC049753
TCTCGCTGTAGCCGCCGGCCACGCTCGCCGCCCCGCCCCATCCGGGGCACTGGCCCGCCCGGTCCGCCCGCCGGGCGGACGGCGCGGACTCCTGCCTGATCGTGGCGCCGTCGCGACCGGCGGACGCGGCGGGCGGGCCGTCGGCGAGCCGGTGCCCGCACTCCTCGCAGAAGATCTCCTCGGCGAACACCACGGCGCCGCAGGCGGGGCAGGCCAGCTCGGCCGCCTTCCCCTGGTCCGTCCCGGCCCTGCCGGTTCCGGGGGCGTCGGTTCCGGCGGTGTCGTCGGCTCGGGTGTGGTCGTCGGTCACAGCAGCGTCCTCGGGCGTACGGCGTTGGCGGAGTCGACGAGCCGGCGGCACTCGTCCCTGTCTCGGGTGCGGCGTGCCAGCTCCCGGTATGTCCCTTCCAGAAGGCGGCGCAGCGGGGCCTCGGCGAGCGCGGCGCCGAATAGGGAGCCGCCCTGCGTCCCGGCCGCCGTGCCGGGACCCGCCAGGATCCAGCCGAGCGCGGCCTCCAGCACCTCGGCGGTGAGCCTGTCGCGGCGCTCGGCGTCCAGGTCGAGGGAGGCGAGCCGGTGGCCCGCGGCGACCAGCTCGCCCGCCGTCAGCTCGGCGGGTGGACGGCCGCGCACCGCCGTCACGACGGCCGCGACCTGCGCGGGCACGTACCGGATGGAGATCTTCGGCACCGAGTCGAGCGCTGCGACGGCGGCGCGGCGGTCGCCCGCCGCCAGATGCACGCGGGCGAGGCCGAAGGCGGCGTTGATGTAGCTCTGGTCGGTGCGCCACACCGTCTCGTACAGGCGGACGGCGTCGTGCGGCGCCGACCGCTCGCGGCAGTAGGCGAGGGCCAGCTTGGGGGCCGCCTCGCCGGGCAGCAGCGCGTACAGCCGGTCGAACAGCGGCGCGGCCTCGTCCACCCGGCCCCGCGCGAGCAGCCCGACCGCGCGGTACCAGCCGACCCGCCAGTCGGAGGGGCGCTCCGCGGCCAGCTCGTCGAGCAGCTCGTCGGCCTCGTCCGCCGCGCCCAGCTCGATCCTGGCGCGGGCGAGCGCCAGCCTGACCTCGGGCGTGCGGTCGGGCGCGTTCGCCGCCGCCTCGGCGGCCTGCGCGGGCTCCAGGGCGCCGAGCCCGGACACGAACGCGGCCGCGGGGTCGGCGCCGTCCACCAGCGGAACCGGCAGCGCCGCCGCGGCGACCGGCGGCGGGACGGGCGGCAGCGCCGCCTCCTCCCGCGCCTCGCCCGCCATCCGCGTCGTGAACCGCTCCGGGCCGAACAGCCCGGACGGGGCGGGGCGCGGGACGCCGTCCTCGGCCGCCAGCACCTCGCGCAGGACGCCGGTGAGCTGCTCGGCCATCTCCGCCGCGTCCTGGAAGCGCGCGGTCGGCTCCCGGTGCGTCGCGCGGCGCAGCAGCCGGTCGTAGGACTCGAACCGCTGGAGGACGGGGATCTCCTCGCGCGGCGGCAGCGAGTCGGCGAACCCCCGGGTGTAGCCCTTGAACGGGAAGCTCAGCACGGCGAGCGCCCGGCCGACCGTGTAGAGGTCGGAGGACACCGAGGGGCCCGCGTCGGCGATCTCGGGGGCCTGGTAGCCGACCGTGCCGTAGATCGCGCCGTCCGGGTCGTCCAGCCGCCGCACCCCGCCGAGGTCGATCAGCCTGAGCTGCTCCTCGGACTGGATCACGTTGTCCGGCTTGAAGTCGCAGTAGACGAGCCCCTGGGCGTGCAGGTACTCGAACGCCCGCAGCACCTCCAGCCCGTAGGCGATGGCCTGCGCGAGCGGCAGGTGCTTCTGGCCGGCCGGCAGCGGCTGCCGCAGCAGGATGTCCTTGAGCGACTCCCCGCCCACGTACTCCATGACGATGTAGCCGTCGCCGCCGTGCTGGACGAAGTTGTAGATCTTGACGATGTTGGGGTGCTCGACCTCCGCGAGGAACGCGCGCTCGGCCGCCGCCGCGGCCATCGCGTCGGCGTCGCCGCTGTCGAGCAGGCCCTTCAGGACCACCCAGCGGTCGCTGACGTTCTTGTCCTGGGCCAGGTAGATCCAGCCGAGCCCGCCGTGGGCGAGGCAGCCGAGCACGCTGTACTGGCCGCCGACGAGGTCGCCCGGGACGAGCTTGGGGGTGAAGGAGAAGCGGGCGCCGCACTTGGGGCAGAAGCCCTCCGTGCGGCCGGGGCGGTCGCCGCGCCCGCGGCCGACGGGTTCGCCGCAGCCGCTGCAGTACCGCTTGGCCTCCGCGACCTGCGGGTCGCTCATCACCGCGCTGGACGGATCCCGGTAGGGGACGCGCGGCACCTCGACGAGCCCGGCGCCGAGCATGCCGCGGCGGCCGGAGGAGCGGGCCGACCCGGTGCGGGTGCTGCCCGTCCGGGTGCTGCCGGTCGCCGTGCTGCCCGACGCCCCCGCGGCTCCCGATGCCCCCGAGCCGCCGGACCCGCCCGCGGCGGCCTGGACGCGGGCGGTGTACGCGGGCGGTGAGCCGCACACGTCGCAGTAGCCGTCCATGATCGTGCCGGCGCAGGGTCCGAGTGATGTGTGGACGCTGTTCCATTCGTATGCGTTCGACTTCTCGGTGTGGGAGCTGTGGGGTTCCCTGCTGTACGGGGGCAGGCTCGT
>NZ_JBFARL010000408.1:0-2609 GCF_040674655.1 Actinomadura sp. NPDC049753
GACAGGAACTGGTGCAGCCGGAACGCGAACAGGGGCCGTTCGGTCACCGAGTGCTGGGCCTCCGAGCCGGCCTCCAGAGTGCGGCGGATCGCCTGTCGGGCTCGCCGCCGCGGGCGCCACCGCCGGGCTGAAGGCCCTCGGGGTCTTCCCGCCCGCGCGGGAGGCGCTCGCCTCGGGCTTCCAGCTCGTCGGCTACTACGACATCTATCCGCGCTGCCCCTCCTACGCGGCCAATCACAACTGCTCGCCCGGCTGCGGGCCCAGCCTGGTGTGCAGCGTGTGCTGCCGGACGAGCGGGAAGTACAAGGGCTTCCACAAGTCCGGCGTGTCGGATCCCGGCCGCTACAAGCTGCGGCCCAACCAGTGCTACGGCGGCGGCTACGACGGCTGGCTCTGGGCCTACGCCAAGAGCTGCGGCAGCTGCAAGAAGGGCGTCACCTGGCGCTGCCATGACGGCTGGAAGAAGTCCAAGAAGGGCAACTGGTACAAGACCATCTGCCGCAAGGCCATGGCGTGCAAGAACTGACCGCGGGGCGGCTGCGGCGGGGCACGACCGACCCGCTCCTGCCCGTCGCCGCCCTCGCGCTCCTGGCGGTGGCGGCCGCCGCCCTGGACGCCGCCGTCCTGTGCTGGGCGTCGATCGGCGCGCTCGCCGGATTCTCGCTGTCGGGCAGCGTCTGAACGCGCAACAGCGAATCCGTGCTGTTCTCGCCAGGTTGGCGGGCCCCCGTACGGCAGGGCGAGGTCCTGGCCGTCTTCACCCTCGGGCTCCTGCTCGGAGGCACGCTCACCGCGACGGTGATCTGGCTGCTGTCCGGCCTCTCCGCGCCGCTTCCGCCGGCCGTCCGCGCCGCCGCGATCCTGGCCGTCGCCGCGCTGGGGGCCGCCCGCGAAGCCGGACTGGTCCGCGTCCCGCTCCCCCAGAACGCCCGCCAGATCCCCCAGGACGTCCTGCGGGCCCGCCTCCGCAGGGGCGCCCTCCAGTTCGGCTTCGAACTCGGAACCGGCGTCCGCACCTACGTCTCCGCCACGGCCCCCTACGTCCTGGCCCTGAGCCTGCTCCTGATCCACGAAGACCCGCTCACGACCGTGCTGACCGGCACGGCCTTCGGCGCCGGACGCGCGCTGAGCGCCCTCCTCACCTACCTGGCCCGCGACGGTGGTCGGGACGCCGCGATGGCCGCCCGCATGCCGCCCGTGAAGACCGCCGCGGCCCTCGCGTCCCTGTCCGCCCTCGCCCTCCTGCTGCTGTGACCGGAAGCCGGTCGATCATCATCGCGCCGCCGTGGCAGACTGAGCGCATCTCGCCGCCGCGCACCGGAAAGAGGCTCGTCGTGCTCTGGTCACTGCTGGTCTTCGCGCTGCTGCGCGGGTTCGCGGTGGCCGAATGGGCCGGGTCAGCGCCGGGGCAGTCGGTGCTGGTCACGCTGGGCGCGCTGACCGTGGCGGGGCTCCTGGTGCTCGCGGCGGTGCGGGTCCACGCGGCGCATCGGGGCCTGGGAGCGGCACGGGCGCGGGTGCGGACGACCTTGCGGGACAGGACCCTGCGGACCGCCTTCCTGCCGCAGCGGGACCCGGACGCGGCGGGACGGCCCCGCCCGCGAGCGCCCGGAACGGGGATCGCGGCCGCCTGAGCGCGGCCGGAACGCCGTCGATCCCCTCGTTCCGGAAGGTTCACGTTCATGTTCGACATTCCCGTCTCCATCGCCGCCGTCCTCGTGGGCGGGCTCGCGGACGCCCTCGCCCCTGCGGCGGGCGGCCTGGCCACCGCGCTGGCGATCGTCCTGTTCACCGCCGGGGTGCGGCTGGCGCTCGTCCCGCTGGCGGTCTCGGCCGCCAGGGGCGAGCGGGCGCGCACCCGGCTCATGCCCAAGGTCCAGGCGCTGCAGAAGAAGCACGCGAAGGATCCGCGGCGGCTCCAGCGGGAGATGGCCGCGCTGTACGAGGCGGAGGGCGCCACACCGGTGGCCGGATGCCTGCCGATGGTCGCGCAGATGCCGTTCTTCATGGTCATGTACCGCCTGTTCGTGTCCGCGACGGTCGCCGGGCACCAGAACCTGCTGCTCACGCACACGCTGCTCGCGGCGCCGCTCGGGCAGAACTGGATCGGCGTCCTCGGCGGGGGCCTCCTCGCGCCGCCCTCGCTCGTCTTCCTCGGGCTGTTCGCGCTGCTCGCGGTCGTGGCCGTGGTGACGTCGCGGCGGGTCACCGCCGAGGGGCCGATGGGCGCCGTCGCGCGGCTGGCGCCGTTCGGGACGGTCGCCGTGGCGGCGTTCGTGCCCCTCGCGGCGGGGCTGTACCTGCTGACGTCCGGGGCGTGGACGGCCGCGGAGCGGGCCGTCCTGCGCCGCCGGGCCGCGGCGGCGGTCTGATCGGCCTTGACGGGGGTCCGGAAGGCTGGGTTCGATGGCAACCGAACGGCGTTCTGACTACCGAGGACGGTGTGCGGTGACGACGACGGCACGGGCGACCGAGGACGACCTGTCCGACCTGGCCTTCTGGACGCTCCCCCCGGACCGGCGGGCGGCGGCGGTGGGGCGGGGGCGGGGACGCGCCCCCCCGGCGGTGATGAGAAAGGAAGAGGGTGGGGGTGGGGAAGAGGGTGGTAC
>NZ_JBFARL010000409.1:0-2459 GCF_040674655.1 Actinomadura sp. NPDC049753
GGTCCTTCACGATCACCGTGGCCCTCGCGGCCACCGTGGTCCCTCGCGACCACCGCTACTCCTGTCGGCTTTCGGGGATGAGGAACCATAGGATCGTCCTGCGGCCGCTGACCGCGCCCGCGGAGGTCCGCTGCGGCGCCCGGGAGTGGCGGTGCTGAGGCGTGCCGCGGCCGGCGCGGCCGCGCTGGCGCTGGCCGCGGCCCCCGCCGCGCCGCCGGCTCGCGCCGCCGTTCCCCGCAGCGCCGCCCTCGCCTCCGACCCGGTGCGGGACGCGGTCACCCCCGTCCTGGAGTCGCTGCACGTGCCGCGCGCCTGGACGATGTCCAAGGGCGGCGGCGTCACCGTCGCCGTCCTCGACTCGGGTGTGGACGAGGACCAGGCCGACCTCGCGGGCTCCGTCACCACCGGGCCCGACTACACGCGCGGCGCGAACCCGCCCGGCGTCCCGCCGAAGCGGCTGCACGGCACCAACATGGCGTCGATCATCGCCGGGCACGGGCACGGCCCCGGCGGCGCCGAGGGGGTCGTCGGCGTCGCGCCCGAGGCGCGCCTGCTGTCCCTGCGGGTGATCCTGGAACGCGACGAGCCGGGCTTCGCGGAGTTCACCGGCGGCAGGCGCTACACCGGGACGATCGCCCGGGGCATCCGGTACGCCGTCGACCACGGCGCCGACGTGGTCAACCTGTCGCTCGGCCGCTCCTACCCCACGCCGGGCGAGCGCGACGCCGTCGCCTACGCGATCAGCCGGAACGTGGTCGTGGTCGCGGCCGCCGGCAACAGCGGAGCCGAGGACGACCCGCGCGGGGCGGGCGGCCGGCCCGCCCCGGCGCGCGGCGCCCGCCGGCCCGGGAGCGGCGGCTCCACCAGGTACCTGTACCCGGCGTCGTTCCCCGGCGTGATCTCCGTGGCCGCCGTGGACGCGCGGGGCCGGCACGCCGGGTTCTCCAACCGCAACTCCGGCGTCGTCGTGTCCGCGCCCGGCGTGCAGATCGTCGGCGCGGGTCCGGACGGGCGGTACTGGATCGGGGACGGCACGAGCCCGGCGACCGCGTTCGTCTCCGGCGTCGCCGCGCTCATCCGGTCGCGCCACCGCGGCCTCGCCCCCGCACTGGTGACCCAGGCCATCGCGGCGAGCACCGCGAACCGCCCGGCGCGGGGCTACGACCGGGGCGTCGGCTTCGGGCGGGTGGACGCCGCCGCCGCGCTCGCCGCGTCCGACGCCCTGGCGGGGGCCCGGACGGACGGTGCGGGCCTGCCCGCCGGGAAGCGGTTCGCGACCGGTCCGGTCCGTCCCGTCCAGGTCGTGCACCGCTCCGGCGAGCTCGTCCTCACCCACCTGCTGATCTGCGCGCTGTCCCTGCTCGGCCTCGCGGGCGCCGCCGTCCTGCTGCGCGCCGAGCGGGAACCGGGAGAATAAGCGGATGTGGTCCGAACCTGACGAGTACGCCGAGGCGGTGCTGGACGCCGTGGAGCGCATCCCGCCGGGCCGCGTCCTGTCCTACGGAGACGTGGCCGAGCTGGTCGGACGGGGCGGGCCGCGGCAGGTAGGGCGCGTGATGTCGCTGTACGGGGGCGCCGTCCCGTGGTGGCGGGTGATCCGCGCGGACGGGAACCCGCCGAGCGGCCACGAGCTCCGGGCCCACGAGAACTACCGCGCGGAGGGGACTCCGCTGCGCCCCGACGGCCGCCGCGTCGACATGGCCCGCGCCCGCTGGACGGGCCCCGCCTGACCGGGCGGAACCGGCCTAGGAGGTCCGGGCCGGGTGCAGCCGGAACGCACCGGCGATCACCACGGCCAGCACGACGGGACTGACGGCCGCGGCCGCGATGGGGGCGCCGGTCATCAGCGCGCCCGCCACCGCCGCCCCGGCGGCGAGGCCGAGGATCACCGCGGTCCGCGGCCCGGCCGCCGCTCCCTGCCCGACGGCGAGGCCGCCCATCATCGAGGTCAGCGTGCCGGTGACGAACGTGGTGGTGATCCCGTCGGCGGCCATGCTGCGCGCCGCCGCCGTCTGCGCGCCCATCGCCACCGACGACAGGGAGACGAGGGCGAGCAGCCCGCCGCCGTGCGGCTCGGCGCCCGCGGCGGCCCACCCCGCGAGGAACGCGGTCTGCAGCACCAGGACGAACCCGAGGACGGCGGTGACGCGGGGCGGCCACACCCGTCCGGCGGCGGTGCGTCCCGCGATGAGGAACCCGGCGAGCAGGCCGAGCGCGAACGCGACCGTCGCGGCGCCGCAGCGGGCCAGGTCGGCGCCGTTCCCCTCGCCGGCGGCGAGGCCGAACAGCACGATGTTGCCGGTCATGTTGGCGGTGAAGACCTTCTCCATGCCGAGGAAACCGACGATGTCGGTCGTCCCGGCTTGCGGCAGGGCCAGCCGGACGCCTCGTCGTTCCCCCGCGCCGCCTGGCTGGCGTCGGCGCGCCGGGCGGTCACCGCGGCGCCGAACGAGGCCTTC
>NZ_JBFARL010000410.1:0-2450 GCF_040674655.1 Actinomadura sp. NPDC049753
GGCGTCCGTGGTGCCCGGCCCGCGAGGCGAGCTCTTCTGGCACCGCGCCAGGCCCTACCGGCTGGGGGTCACCGCCGACGACCGGCACGGCACGACGCGCTCGCCCGGCCGCTGGAGGCCCCGACCGAGTACCCGGCGGGCCTGTCCCAGCTGCGCCCCGACCCGCTGGAATGGCTGCGGACGTTCACCGAGCGGCTCGGCGGCTACACCACGCACGTGCGGGGGCATCCGCCGCTGCCGATGCTGGTGCTGTGGGGGCTGGAGAAGGCCGGTCTCGGCGGCACCGGCTGGGCGGCGGCGCTCATCATCGCCGCCGGGACGTCGGCGGCGGCGGCGATCGCGGTGACGGTGCGGTGCCTGGCGGGGGAGCGCGCGGCGCGGGCCGCGGTGCCGTTCCTGGCGCTGGCGCCGCTGGCGGTGTGGACCGCGACGGCGATGGACGCGTTCTTCCTGGCCGTCGCGGCTTGGGGCACGGCACTGCTCGCGCTCGCCGCGCGCGGCGAGCGGAACCGGGCGCTCGTCCCGGCCGCGGCGGGCGGGCTGCTGCTGGGATGCCTGCCGTATCTGAGCTACGGGCTGCTGCCGCTGTTCGCGGTGCCGCTCGCGGTCGTGGTGCTGGGCCGTCCGCGGGCGCGGGCGCTCGCGGCCGCCGGCGCCGGGCTGGCGGTGGTTCCCGCCGCGTTCACGCTGCTGGGGTTCTGGTGGCCCGACGGCGTCCGCGCCACCCTGGACACCTACCTGGTCAGCCGCGGATCGGCGCAGCGTTCCTACGCCTACTTCCTGTTCGCGAACCTGGCGGTGCTGGGCCTGCTGACCGGTCCGGCGGTGGCGCACGCGCTGCCGCGCATGCTGACCGAACTGTGCCGGGGCGACCTGTGGAGGGGCGTGCTGGGACGGGGCACGCGGTCCCGGGCGGTCGCCCCGGCGGCCACGGTGGCGGCGCTGGCGGGTGCGGCGCTGCTCGGCGTGCTGGTCCTGGACGCGTCCGGCGTCACGCGCGGCGAGGTCGAGCGGATCTGGGTGCCGTTCGCCGCCTGGCTCACGGCCGCCGCCGCCGTCGACCGCTCCCGGGTGCGGGCGTGGCTGGCGGCGCAGGCGGTGACCGCGCTGGCCGTCCAGGCGCTCGTGCTGTCACCCTGGTGAACGCCGCGCGGTGATGTTTCGGCGGCCGGCGAACCGACCGCGGGCTAGCGTCCGCGTATGAGCGACCCCGAGTTGAAGGCGCGTCTGGCGGCGCGGTTCCGGGAGGTCAACGGCGACCACCCGATGACCGCCGCCGACGACGCCTACGTCACCGCCTGGTTCACCGACCTGGAGGACCTGTGCCGCGCCGCAGGCCGCGACGCCGACCAGGTGCGGCGGCTGATGCTGGCGGGCAGGCTGCCCCTGCCCGGCTACCTGCGCTCCGACGGCGCGCAGATGGTGCCCCGGGACCTGTTCGCCCTCGCCGAGCAGGCGGGAGGCGTCGACGCGCTGAAGGGCTGGTTCCTCGCGCACTGGGACGACCCGGCCACCGCCGAGGCGGAATGGGCGGCCTACCTCGACGGGCAGTACGTGTGCCTGCGCTCGGTGACGCCGCGCAACATCCGGCACAAGGACGCCCTGGTCGCCGCGATCGAGGCGGCGCCGGCGGAGCCGGACGCCGGGACGCCGGCGTGGACGCGGCGGCTGCACGCGCTGGTCGACGAGCTCGACGCGCTGGAGCCGCCGTTCACCGCCTACGACCGGCTGCGGTTCGCGGGACCGGTGTCGCGGGACCGGTGCGTCGACGCCGTCCGCGCCCGCTACCCGCGCGACGCCTGACGCCTCTCCGCGGTGAAGTCCACCACCTCTCACCTGCGCTGACACGGCCGCAGAAAATATCTCGAAGAAATCTGGGGCGGGATGTCGATCCGGCGGCCGGCCGTGCGACGCGTCAGTGAAAGGCCGATGAGACACCGCACGGAAGGACCGCCGCCATGAGCGCCCAGACCCACACCACCACCCGCGTCACCGCCACCCGCTCGACGACCGCCTCTTCCTCCGCCGGGGACCGCCGCACGCTGCGCAAGGTGCTGTGGGGCGCGCAGATCCTGCTCGCCGCGTTCCTGTTCTTCGCCTCGGCGCTGCCGAAGTTCGCCGGTCAGGCCGACGCCGTCAGGACCTTCGAGGAGATCGGCTGGGGCCAGTGGCTGCGGTACCTGACCGGGACCGCGGAGGCCGCCGGCGCGATCGGGCTGGTCGTCCCGCGGCTGGCGGGGCTCGCCGCGGCCGGGCTGATCGGCCTGATGGGCGGCGCCGCCCTCACGCAGCTGCTGGTGCTGGAGCCGGCGTGGGCGCTGCTGCCCGTGGGGTTCGCGGTCGTGTTCGCCGCCGTCGCCTGGGACCGCCGCGCCGAGTCCCGCCAGGTGCTGCGCTCGCTGAAGCGTTGAGCGGACGCGTCCGCGGGGGGGGGGGGGGGGGGGGTGGGG
>NZ_JBFARL010000411.1:0-2412 GCF_040674655.1 Actinomadura sp. NPDC049753
CGCCGTCCGGGGCGGCGCCCCGCTCGCCGTCCTCGGCGCCGCTCTCGGCCAGGGCGGCGAGGAAGGACGAGACGAGCCGCCCGGTCCGGGCCCGCCCCCCGAGCAGGGTGCCGCCGAACGCGGCGAGGCGCTCCCGCGGCAGCGGCACGGCGCTGTGCGGGATCACCACGGTGAAGATGTGGTGGGCGTCGAAGGAGATCTCCACGGGACGGGTCAGGTCGTAGAACACCACGTCCCCCGCGCCGACCACGGCCCGGCGGCCGTTCTGCCGCAGCACGCACGAGCCGCGCAGCACCAGGCCGAGCTTGTAGCACTCGCGGGTGTCGCGGGCGATCTGCAGGGCGCTGCGCCGCACCGCGTGGGCGGGCGCGTGCACGTCGCCGGCCTCCACCGGGCCCAGCGCCCGGCCGCTCAGCCGGGCGGCGAACCCGCCGGGCAGGAGCGGCTGCACGTGGAACGGCCCGAAGGCCGAGCTGATCAGGTGGCGCCAGTAGTCCGCCTGGTCGCGGGCAGGGTGGTCCGAGGTGTCAACGAGCGTGGGCATGACGCTCCTCCGGTCGGCGGGCGGGTCTCGGACGCCAACCGCAAGGCTTCTACGGCGCGTCAGGAAGGTCAATGAGCGAGTCGGCACGACGCTTCGGGCGGGCTTTGGCACTCGCCGCCAAAGTCGCGGCACGCAGCGGCAAGACCGCCCCTTCCCCGGCGGCTTATACATGTCGCGGACCGACTCCCAGGGAGCCCCGCCAACCGGAAGATCCCGGACGACCCCCGAGAGGAACCCCCATGCCAGCCGACGAGCAGGAGACCGGCACCGGCCACGCGCCCGGCACCGGCGACGGCCAGGACAGCGGCATCAGCCGCAAGAACTTCATCGTCGCCGCGGGCGCGGCGGGCATCGGCGCGCTCGCGCTGCCCACCGCCGTGTCCGCGGTGACCGCGCCCGCGCAGGCCCGCACCGAGCAGCGGCCGCTCAGCCCGACGCCCAAGTGCGACGACGGGGACGACACCCCGACGCACTCGCAGATGGAGGGCCCCTACTTCAAGCCCGGGTCCCCCGAGCGCGCGTCGATCGTGACGCCCGGCATGCCGGGGACCCCCCTCACGGTCTCCGGGATCGTCTACTCGATGTCGTGCACGCCGGTGGCCCACGCCCTGCTCGACTTCTGGCAGGCGGACTATTACGGCAATTACGACAATTACGGCTATACGCTACGTGGACATCAATACACGGATGCTTCGGGACGATTCACCCTCACGACGATCGTGCCGGGTCTCTACCCCGGCCGCACCCGGCACATCCACGTCAAGGCCCAGGCCCCCTACCAGCGGATCCTGACGACGCAGCTGTACTTCCCGAACGAGCCCCGGAACAGCTCCGACTCGCTCTACGACCCGGCGCTGCTCATGAAGGTCCAGACCGGTCCCGCCGGACGCACCGCGAAGTTCGACTTCGTCCTGCAGGTTCCCTGACCGGGGTTCCGCGGCCGGATTCCGTCACCGCTCCCGCGGAATCCCGCCCCCGCCAAGGCCCCGGCGCGCCTTGGCGGGGGCTCCCGCTATGTGACTGCGGGGGCTCCCGCCATGTGGCTGCGCGGGCTCCCGCTGTGTGCCTGTGGGGCTCCCGTTCAGCCGTTTCGCGGGGAACGGGACCGAGACGTGATGCGAATCGCCCACGAAACGGCAAAGGAATGGATAGTCTCCCACCGATCACTTTTGGTTGTGTAAGGAATCTGGGAGCACACGCCACATGAGCGCTGCCAACCGGGCACAGGTCATCACACGGTGGGGGGCCATCGCCTTCATGGCGGCCGCGGTCCTGACCGCCACCGCCGGTGGCTTCGCCCAGTCCTATGCCGGTCTCTATCACTGGGCCCTGGAACACGGCCTGCGGGGTTGGAAGGCCGAGTCGTTCCCCCTGCTGGTCGACCTGTTCATCATCGTCGGTGAACTCGGGCTGTTCCTGCTGGCCATCGACGCCTTCGTCATCAAGCGCCGGGCCCTGATGAGCTGGCTCGACTTCTGCCTGCCGCTGACCATCGCCCTCGCGGGGTGGACGGCCAGCCTCATCTTCAACGTCGGCCATGTCGGCCACAAGACCTTCTCCTTCCAGGCGACGGCCGCGGTCCCGCCGATCGTGTCGATGCTCGGCCTGTTCGTCCTGCTGCGGACGCTGCACCGGTACGTGTCGCAGAGGACCGAGGAGGAGGAGGCCAAGCAGCCCGAGCCGCAGACGCGCGCGATCGCCGGGCCGGTCACGCTGAACCAGATCACTCTGATGCCGCTGCGCAACACCGGCCCGTTCCCGCAGATCCAGGTGCCCGGGTACTCCGGCAAGGCGATCGAGTCCGGGACCGCGGGCAGGGCCGAGGCCAAGGGCGCGCCCGCGGGCGAGGCCGCGCAGGCCCGGGCCGC
>NZ_JBFARL010000412.1:0-2393 GCF_040674655.1 Actinomadura sp. NPDC049753
CCGTCCACCTCGACCTCCCCGCCCTCGGCCTCCCCGACGACCCCGACCAACCCCACACCGTCACCGACCAACTCGACGGCACCACCTACACATGGACGAAGTACAACTACGTCCGCCTCGACCCGCACACCAAGCCCGCACACGTCCTCACGTTCGAGGAGAACGGACGTGTGCGGGCCGGTGGCGGGCAGGGCGGCGGAGCTAGCCGGAGCCGGCGCCGCTGAGCACGCGGTCCTCGATGGACCGGCAGCCGGTGAACACCGAGCCGAGGCCCTCGCGGTCGACGATCTCGCGGAGCTTGGCCGGCATCGCCGGCAGCGCCAGGCAGCCGCCCTCGGCGGCGACGCGCCAGCGGATGCCGAGCAGGATCGGCAGCGGGTCGCAGCGCACGCCGAGCCGGTCGTGCATCCGCACCATCAGGTGCCGCAGGTCGCCCTCGACCAGGGTGGTCAGCGTCTCGCCGAGCCGCGGCACGGTCACCTCGTCCAGCACCCCCGACAGGTGGACGACGGTGTGGTCGCCGTCGCCGGCCTCCGTCGTGGTGATCTTCAGTTCGGACGGCGCGGGCGGCGTCGGGGTGAGGCCGGCGTCCCCCGGATGCAGCGCGCGGATCGCGTCGAGCACGTGCGTGGTGTCGACCTCCCCCGGCGCCGGCTCCGGCGCGGGCGCGGCCGTCGCCGACCCGACGTCGGCGAAGACCGGGACGAGCCGGTCCAGCCCGGTGAGGCGCAGCGCCCGCCGGACGTGCGCCGACAGCGCGGGCACCACGGCCCGCAGCGGGCAGCCGAGCAACTGCGCCCGCGTCTCGGCCCGCGCCATCAGCACGAGCCCGGCCGCGTCCAGCAGGACCGCGTCACCGAAGTCGACCACGACCCCGCCGCGCCGCACGCCCCGCGTGCCGGGCGCGCCCGCGCAGGCGAGCGTCAGGGCCCTGCTCACCTCCTCCCGGATCCCCGCGTAGTTCTGCCAACTGATCTGCGCCGGCAGGCTGAGCACGATGAACCCTCGCCGGGTCTCGGTGCTCAGGCCCGGCACCGCCGTGTCCTTCATCTGTCACGTTCCGATCGGAGTGCGGGCCGCCGCGCGGGCGGGCCGGTGCGAGGCGGTCAGGTGGCCGGGCGGTCGGGACCCCGGCCGCTCGTCCGGGTAGGGCGGGCGGCCGCCCCGCACGACGCCCGTGAGCCGGGACGCCGCGAGGCGCTCGATGGTCCGTTCCTCGGGCCGCACCCCCAGATGGGCGCAGCAGCACCACAGGTCGTCCACGCAGCGCCGCACGCGCTCCACCGGAATGTCGGCGAAACGGACGCGCAGCCGTGCCACGAGGTCATCCCGCGTCGGTACGACCGATGGCGACTTCTCCCAGCGCTCCACTGTCCCTCCGATCGCTTCTGGACGGGCGAATTCCGTCCGAACTGAGCAGAACCCGCCGACCTGACGGGTTCTGAGGTTGGAAATGACCTACCCGAGGGTTGCGACAGAAAAAGCGACGAACCTAAAAACACGGACATGACACAACCTCCGCGCGGCAAGTATTCACGGCGCCCGAAGCCACTCGCCGGGCCGGGAATCGCCGTTCTTTTGCGCCGCTTTTCCGCGCGCTGCCCGGCCGCGACCGGGCGATGACCTTCCCGGCGGGCGGCCGCGCGCCCGGACGGCCCGCGAATCCGGACGATCTACCCCGGTCATGGGCGCGCTCGCACGGCCGGGCTGCGCCGCCGGGCTCCGAAACCGGACCCCCGGTCACGGACCGTACTGAAGCTTTTACGGATGGTTGCCTGTCGCGCACGCACCTGACCGGGCCGGAGGGAATTGCTGATCTAGATGTCTCCAACAGACCCGGGGTGACCCATGGACGGCCAGCCGAAGAACTTCACCCGCAGCACCCGACCGGACCAGGGCGGCGACGGGCTCACCTCACCGGGAACCGGGGACCTGCCCGTGGACGACGCCCCCTGGCCGGCCGCGGGACCGGCCGCCGGCCCCATCCCCGACCCGTTCGACGAGGACACCCCGCGCACACCGGACTGGTTCAAGACGGCGGTGTTCTACGAGGTGTCGGTCCGGGGCTTCGCCGATTCCAACAACGACGGGTACGGCGACCTGCGCGGGCTGATCTCCAAGCTGGACCATCTGCAATGGCTCGGCGTGGACTGCCTGTGGCTGCTGCCCATCTACCAATCGCCGCTCAAAGACGGCGGCTACGACATCGCCAACTACACCAGCATCCTCCCCGACTTCGGGGAGCTCGGAGACTTCGTCGAGCTGATCGAGCAGGCGCACGCGCGGGGCATCCGGGTGATCGCGGATCTGGTGATGAACCACACCTCCGACCAGCACCCCTGGTTCCAGGCGTCGCGGACCGATCCCGACGGGCCGTTCGGGGACTTCTACAT
>NZ_JBFARL010000413.1:0-2383 GCF_040674655.1 Actinomadura sp. NPDC049753
GGTTGCTGGCGGCGGCCCGCCGGGGCCCCCCCACACCTGAACACTGCGGGCGATCGCTGTATCGCTCCGGCTCGCCCAGAGGCTCGTTGGACGCTGTGACCAGCACCGGTCGGCCGGGGGCGGGGGAACCAGAAGGGAATTCGGTTCAAACAGTGCCCTCCCTCGTCATGGACGTGGCCTGGTCGGTAACCTCATAAATCACGCTCGCGGCGGGTCTGGACCCGCGGCGGGCCCGCGTCGGACCTATTTCAGCCATGGAGGATCCGCTGTCCAGGCGAGCACTCATCACCGGCATCACCGGACAGGACGGCTCGTATCTGGCCGAGCATCTGCTTGAGCTGGGATACGAGGTCTGGGGCCTGGTGCGGGGGCAGGCGAACCCCCATGTGTCGCGGCTCCGCAAGCACATCGGCGACGTGCAGATCACCACCGGGGACCTGCTGGACCAGGGCAGCCTGATCTCGGCGGTGGAGCGGGTGCGGCCCGACGAGGTCTACAACCTGGGCGCGATCTCCTACGTGCCGATGTCGTGGCAGCAGGCGGAGCTGACCGCCGAGGTCACCGGGATGGGCGTGCTGCGCATGCTGGAGGCCATCCGGGTGGTGTCGGGGATCAGCCCGTCCCGCACCCCGGGCGACGGGCAGATCCGCTTCTACCAGGCGTCGTCCTCGGAGATGTTCGGGATGGTGCGCGAGACGCCGCAGAACGAGAAGACCCCGTTCCACCCGCGCAGCCCCTACGGGGTGGCGAAGAGCTACGGCCACTACATCACGCAGAACTACCGCGAGTCCTACGGCATGTTCGCGGTGAGCGGGATCCTGTTCAACCACGAGTCGCCGCGCCGGGGCGCGGAGTTCGTCACGCGGAAGGTGTCGCTGGGCGCCGCCCGCATCAAGCTGGGCCTGGCCACCGAGCTGCGTCTCGGCAACCTGGAGGCCCGCCGCGACTGGGGCTACGCGGGCGACTACGCCCGGGCGATGCGGATGATGCTGGCGCAGGACTCCCCGGAGGACTACGTCATCGGGACGGGCCAGACCCAGTCGGTTCGGGAGCTGGTGGAGTTCGCCTTCCGCACCGCGGGCCTGGACTGGCAGGACCACGTCGTCCTGGACGCCAAGTACACGCGCCCGGCCGAGGTCGACCTGCTGTGCGCCGACCCCAAGAAGGCCCGCGAGCAGCTCGGCTGGGAGCCCGAGGTGACCTTCGAGGGGCTGGTGACCATGATGGTCGAGTCGGACCTGCGGCTGCTGTCGCGGTCCGCGCGCCCCGAGGACGAGCCGTTCAGCCCCGACCATTGGTAATCCGGTTACCACGCCCGTGGCACGATTCAGGTATGGCCACATGTGAGCACGTGCAGTCCCTTCCGGTCGAGGATCCGTCCCCGAACACCCCCCAAGGGTGCGAGGACTGCCTCAGAGAGGGCACACGCTGGGTCCACCTGCGGCTCTGCCTGGGCTGCGGGCATGTCGGATGCTGCGATTCCTCGCCCATGCGGCACGCCAGCGCGCACTTCCAGAAGGAGGGGCACCCGATCGTCCGCTCGTTCGAGCCGGGCGAGGACTGGCGCTGGTGCTTCGTCGACGAACTGATCGTCTGATGCCGGACGTCCGGCTGGGCACCGGGCCCGGACGCTGGATCCTGCTGGCGACGGTCCTCGGATCGAGCGTGGCGTTCCTCGACTCCACCGTCGTGAACGTGGCGCTGCCCAGGCTCGCCCGCGACCTGAACGCCGACATGGCCGATCTCCAGTGGACGGTGAACGCCTACACGCTCACGCTCGCGGGCTTCATCCTGCTGGGCGGCTCCCTCGGGGACCGGTTCGGACGCCGCCGGATCTTCCTCATCGGCGTGGTGTGGTTCGCGGTCGCCTCGGTGCTGTGCGGCGTGGCGCCGAACGTCGAAACGCTGGTCATGTCCCGGGCTCTGCAGGGCGTGGGCGGGGCGCTGCTCACCCCGGGCTCGCTCGCGATCATCCAGGCGTCGTTCACGGCCGACGACCGCCCCCGCGCGGTCGGCGCCTGGTCGGGCCTCGGCGGCGTCGCCGGCGCGATCGGCCCGTTCCTGGGCGGCTGGCTGGTGGAGGCGGCCGGATGGCGGTGGGTGTTCCTGCTGAACGTGCCGCTCGCCGCCGTCGTGGTGCTGGTCGCGGTCCGGCACGTCCCCGAGAGCGTCGACCCGCAGGCCCACGGGCGCTTCGACGTGCTCGGCGCGGCCCTGGCGGCGCTGGCCCTGGCGGGGACGACGTACGCGCTGACGGAGGCGCCCGGCGGGGGCGCGTCCCCGCCGGTCATCGCCGCCGCCGCGATCGCCGGCCTGGTGGCGAGAGGACGAACGACTGGAAGGCAGTCCGGTGGGACGGAGGGTCGTCCTGGGCATGCTCGGC
>NZ_JBFARL010000414.1:0-2380 GCF_040674655.1 Actinomadura sp. NPDC049753
CGGCTGCGGGTGATGGGCGTGCCTTCGGGCTCCCCGCACGACCTGCGCGACACCCTCGCGTTCGCGGTGGCGCACGGGATCGTCCCCGAGGTCACTCGAACGCGACGAGCGGAGGCGGGCAGCGGGACGAGGTCGTCGTCGCTCCAGCCCCATTCGCGCGCCTCCTCGACCAGGGCGGCGAGGCGGGCGCGCTGGGCGGCGTTCCGGGCCACGTGCAGGACGCCGCCCTTGACCAGGCCGGCGTCGATGTCCTCGGCGCCCGCGACGCGGACGACCTCGTCCACCGCCCGGAACATGGCGTGCTGCAGCGCGATCGCGGCGGGACGGCCGTGCCGGGCGGCGTAGCGCTCCCGGGATCCCGCGATCTCCCCCAGCACCCAGCCGCCGTTGCGCCCGGACGCGCCGAACCCCGCGAACTCGCGCTCCAGCACGACGATCCGCAGGTCGGGGCGGGCCTGCTTGAGGTAGTAGGCGGTCCAGAGTCCGGTGTAGCCGGCGCCGACGACGCACACGTCGGCGGTGCGCGGGCCCGGCAGGCGGGGGCCGGGGGCGGGGCGTCCGGCCGCCCGGTACCAGTGGGAGACGCCGCCGTTGGCGAAACCGGGAGCCAGGGGCGCCCGGCCCGGGGAGGAGCTCATGGGCTCATCCTGCTGCATTCCGCAGCAAAATCAACAGGCGGCAACGGATTCTAGGGCACGGCGTCGACTATTCGACGGGATCCGATCCAGCGGGAGCGTTCGGCCGCGTAGTACGCGGCGCCGTCGGGCCCGGCGGGTCCGTCCCGCCACCGGCGCATCCCGAGCTGGAGCGCGATCTGCGACGACGCGGGGTTGGCCGTGTCGATCTCGGCGGTGATCCGGTGCACGCCGACCACCCCGAACGCGTAGTCCAGGACGGCGCGGGAGGCCTCGGCGGCCAGCCCCCGCCCCCAGTGGGCGGGCTCAAGGCTGTAGAGGATCTCGACGTCCACGCCGTGGCCGAGCGGCCCCTCGTGGTGGCTGAGCCCGGCCACGCCCGCCAGCGGGCCGCCGGGCGCCGCCGCGCCGCCGCTCGGGGACGAGGGGGAGGGGCGCAGCGCCCACAGCCCGTAGCCCTCGGTGGCGAAGTCCCGCTCGCTGGCCTCGATGATCTCGCTGACCTGCACGGGCGTGACCACCCGGTCGTCGAACAGGTGGCGGCGGACGAGGGGGCCCGTCCAGTGCGTCAGCAGGGCTGCGTGGTCGCGCATCGACACCGGGTGCAGCACGAGCCGGACCGTGCGCAGCACCTCACTCATACCCGTCCCCCGCGGCGGGCCACTCGGGCGCGGCCTCCCCCTCGGGGACGCCGACGCGGAACACCCGCAACTGCAGCGCGAGCGCCTGGTAGTAGCCGACGAGCGCGACCAGCTCGACGAGGGCCGTGCGGCCGAGCGTGGCCACCGCCTCGGTGTACACGGCGTCGGCGAGGTCGCCCTCGGCCACGAGCTGGCGCGCCGCCTCGTACACGACGCGCTCGCGGACGTCGGCGAGCATCGGTGCGCGACCCTCGCGCAGCGCGTCCATCTCCTCGTCGGCGAGCCCCTGCCGGCGCCCGATCCGCTCGTGGGCGTACCACTCGAAGTCGGAGCGCAGGTGCGCCGCCACGACGAGGGTCGCGATCTCGCGCTCGCGCTTGGTGAATCCGGTGCGGAAGCGCAGCGCGGCGCCGAGGTCCTGCAGCGGCAGCCCGACGGGAGGGCTGTAGAGCATCGCGTTGAACGGGCCCTGCAGGCGCCCGATGTCGTCGGCCAGGGCGAAGGGGGGATTGCGGTCGCCGGCGCGGGGCCCGCCCGTCACCGCCTCGTAGACGGCTCGCTGCTCCTCGCTGAGCGAACCGGGGAGGAGCAGCGGGAGCCTCGTCGGGGACGGGCCGCGCCGCGGTCGGTCGTTGACGCGCTCACCGGTCACGGGGTCGATCACTCACCGCACGCTAGGCGCTCGGAGCGGGCGGCTCAACCCCCGTCCGGAATGTGAAACCCCTGGCACACGATGACGTAGCGGCCGCGTAACACGCGTCGGCGAGCCTTGCCGGCGACCGCACCGGACACGAACGGGGCTCCCGGCCCCCGGAGGGAACGTCCCATGCCGCTGCTGCGCATCCGCACCGAGATCGAGGACCGTCCCGGCCGCCTCGCCTCCCTCACGACCGCGCTGGCCCGGCGCGGCGCCAACATCCTCGGGCTGTCGGTCCAGCTCGACGCCGACGGGGTGGTCGACGAGTTCATCGTCGACGTCCCGCGCGGCGGCCCCGACGCCCGCGCCCTCGCCGAGGCGCTGGGCGCGGCGGGCGGCACCCTGGCAAGACGACGCTCCAGCGCCTGAACGCGGGCGACCTGGCTCCGCAGTCCGGGACGGTCGCG
>NZ_JBFARL010000415.1:0-2307 GCF_040674655.1 Actinomadura sp. NPDC049753
GCGCTCGTCCGCGCCTTCCGGTCGCTGCCCGAACGGTGGCAGACCGTCCTCTGGTACACGGTCATCGAGGAGGAGCCCGTCGGGCAGGTCGCGGACTCGCCGCCGGCGGCGCGCAGCCGCTCCACCGCGCGGGCCAGGTGCCGGACGGACTCGGCGGCCGGGACCCGCCCCGTCACGTCGTTCGCGCCGATCATGATGACGGCGACGTCGGGACGGGTCTGCAGGGCCTGGTCGACCTGGCCGCCGAGCGCCTGCGAGCGGGAACCGGAGCGGGCCACGTTCGTCAGCCGGACGGGACGTCCCGCGATCGCGGACAGCCCGGCCGCCAGCAGGGCGGCGGGGGTCTCCTCCGGGGTGTGCACGCCGAGCCCGGCGGCGGTCGAGTCGCCCAGCATGACCAGCGAGAGCGGTTCGCCGCCGCGCGTCCCGCCGTACAGGCCGTCGGCGATCGGCGGGTCGCCGTTCGGGCGTGCGAGGATGGTCCTGCGGGCGAGTCTGGCCTGCATCAGCAGCAGACCGAACGTGATGCCGCCGAGCGCGGTGATGCCTCCGCCGCCATAGGCCGCGGCGGCCGCGATGCGGCGGGCGGTGAATGCTCTCCACATGCTGCGCTGACCCTCCGTGAATAAGTACCTACCCGCACGAAAGGGGCGCGATACCTGCGGTGGCCGATCTCGGCTACCGTCGGGAACGGGAAGCCTTCCGGTCCCCGCGCCGGTTTCGGCGCGCGACCGGCGGCCGAACAGGGACGCCACATTAAGATCAACACACTGAACGACAAGGATGTCGCGGTGCACGTACACGACTCGCTCATCGAGCTGATGGGCAACACCCCGCTCGTCCGGCTGCGCAAGGTGACCGCCGGCGTGGGCGGCGGCCGGGCGCCGCAGGTGCTCGCCAAGGTGGAGTACTTCAACCCCGGCGGGTCGGTGAAGGACCGCATCGCGGTCCGCATGATCGACGCCGCCGAGAAGTCGGGCGAGCTGCGCCCCGGAGGGACGATCGTCGAGCCGACGTCCGGCAACACCGGGGTCGGGCTCGCCATCGTCGCGCAGGAGCGCGGCTACCGCTGCGTCTTCGTCTGCCCCGACAAGGTCGGCAAGGACAAGATCGACGTGCTGCGCGCGTACGGCGCCGAGGTGGTCGTCTGCCCGACGGCGGTGAACCCCGAGCACCCCGACTCCTACTACTCGGTCTCGGACCGCCTCGTCACCGAGATCCCCGACGCGTGGAAGCCGAACCAGTACACCAACCCGCAGAACCCGCGGTCGCACTACGAGACGACCGGGCCTGAGCTGTGGGAGCAGACCGAGGGCCGCATCACGCACTTCGTCGCGGGCATCGGCACCGGCGGGACGATCAGCGGCGTCGGCCGGTACCTCAAGGAGGTCTCCGGCGGGCGGGTCCGGATCGTCGGCGCCGACCCGGAGGGCTCGGTCTACTCCGGCGGCAGCGGCCGCCCCTACCTCACCGAGGGCGTCGGCGAGGACATCTGGCCCGACACCTACGACCGCGACATCTGCGACGAGGTCATCGCGGTGTCCGACAAGGACTCCTTCACCATGACCCGCCGCCTCGCCCGCGAGGAGGCGCTGCTCGTCGGCGGGTCCTGCGGGATGGCGGTCGTCGCCGCGCTGCGCGTGGCCGAGCGCGCCGATCCGGACGCGGTGATCGTGGTGCTGCTGCCCGACGGCGGCCGCGGCTATCTCGGCAAGATCTTCAACGACAGCTGGATGGCGGACTACGGCTTCCTCACCCCCTCCACCGAGGAGGCGCGGGTCGGCGAGGTGCTCACCCGCAAGGGCGGCACGCTGCCGGAGTTCGTGCACGTCCACCCGCACGAGACCGTGCAGACCGCGATCGCCATCATGCGCGAGTACGAGGTGTCGCAGCTGCCGGTGATGAAGGAGGAGCCGCCGGTCATGGCGGCCGAGGTGGTCGGCTCCGTCGGGGAGACCGACCTGCTCGACATCATGGTCAAGGGCCAGGCCAAGATGACCGAGCCGGTCGAGTCGCACATGTCGGCGCCGCTGCCGACGCTCGGCTCCGGCGAGCCGGTCAGCAAGGCCGTCGGCGTCCTGGAGAAGTCCGGCGCCGCCGTCGTCCTCGTGGACGGCAAGCCCAAGGGCCTCATCACCCGGCAGGACCTCCTGGCCTTCCTGGCCGACTCCACCGGCTGACCCCGGGGGAGCGGAGAACGGCCGAGCGCCTGGAGATCGGTGATCTCCAGGCGTTGACCTGCCGCTGCGTCCCGGTGGCGGCGTCCCGGTGCCGGAACGACTCGACGAGCCGCGGCACGTAGGGCAG
>NZ_JBFARL010000416.1:0-2285 GCF_040674655.1 Actinomadura sp. NPDC049753
GAGATGTTCGAGAGGTTCACCGACCGCGCGCGGCGGGTTGTCGTTCTGGCTCAGGAAGAGGCCAGGATGCTCAACCACAACTACATCGGCACCGAGCACATCCTCCTGGGTCTGATCCACGAGGGTGAGGGTGTTGCGGCCAAGGCTCTGGAGAGTCTGGGGATCAGTCTTGAGGCCGTGCGTCAGCAGGTCGAGGAGATCATTGGTCAGGGGCAGCAGGCTCCCTCTGGTCACATCCCGTTCACTCCGCGGGCCAAGAAGGTTCTTGAGCTGTCGCTGCGTGAGGCGTTGCAGCTGGGTCACAACTACATCGGTACCGAGCACATCCTTCTGGGGTTGATTCGGGAGGGTGAGGGTGTCGCGGCGCAGGTGCTGGTGAAGCTGGGCGCGGATCTGAACCGGGTGCGGCAGCAGGTGATCCAGTTGCTGCACGGGTATCAGGGCAAGGAGCCGGCGGCTTCGGGTGGTCCGTCTGAGGCGGCGCCGTCGACGTCGCTGGTGCTGGATCAGTTCGGTCGGAATCTGACGCAGGCGGCGCGTGAGGGCAAGCTCGACCCGGTGATCGGCCGGGACAAGGAGATCGAGCGGGTCATGCAGGTGCTGTCGCGGCGTACCAAGAACAACCCGGTGCTGGTGGGTGAGCCCGGTGTGGGTAAGACCGCGGTGGTGGAGGGGCTGGCGCAGAAGATCGTCAAGGGTGAGGTGCCCGAGACGCTCAAGGACAAGCAGCTCTACACCCTGGACCTGGGTGCTTTGGTGGCGGGGTCGCGGTATCGGGGTGATTTCGAGGAGCGCTTGAAGAAGGTGCTCAAGGAGATCCGGACCCGCGGCGACATCATCTTGTTCATCGATGAGCTCCACACGCTGGTGGGTGCGGGCGCCGCGGAGGGCGCGATCGATGCGGCGTCGATCCTGAAGCCGATGCTGGCGCGGGGTGAGCTGCAGACGATCGGTGCGACGACGCTGGATGAGTACCGCAAGCATCTGGAGAAGGACGCGGCGCTGGAGCGGCGGTTCCAGCCGATCCAGGTGGCCGAGCCGTCGTTGTCGCACACGATCGAGATCCTCAAGGGGCTGCGGGACCGCTACGAGGCGCATCACCGGGTGTCGATCACCGATAGTGCGCTGGTCGCGGCGGCGCAGCTGGCCGACCGCTACATCTCCGATCGGTTCCTGCCGGACAAGGCGATCGATCTGATCGATGAGGCGGGGTCGCGGATGCGGATCCGGCGGATGACCGCGCCGCCGGACCTGCGCGAGTACGACGAGAAGATCGCTGATGTGCGGCGTGACAAGGAGTCGGCGATCGATGCGCAGGACTTCGAGAAGGCCGCGGCGCTGCGTGATTCGGAGAAGCAGCTGCTGGGGCAGAAGGCGCAGCGGGAGAAGGAGTGGAAGGCCGGCGACATGGACGTGGTCGCCGAGGTCACCGACGAGTTGATCGCCGAGGTCCTGGCCACCGCGACGGGTATTCCGGTGTTCAAGCTGACCGAGGAGGAGTCGACTCGGCTGCTGCGCATGGAGGACGAGCTCCACAAGCGGGTGATCGGTCAGGAGGACGCGATCAGGGCGCTGTCGCAGTCGATCCGCCGGACCCGGGCGGGGTTGAAGGACCCCAAGCGTCCGGGTGGTTCGTTCATCTTCGCCGGCCCGTCCGGGGTGGGTAAGACCGAGCTGTCCAAGACGCTGGCGGAGTTCTTGTTCGGTGATGAGGACGCGCTGATCCAGCTGGACATGTCGGAGTTCATGGAGAAGCACACGGTGTCGCGGCTGTTCGGTTCTCCGCCCGGCTATGTCGGGTATGAGGAGGGCGGTCAGCTGACCGAGAAGGTGCGGCGCAAGCCGTTCTCGGTGGTGCTGTTCGATGAGATCGAGAAGGCCCACCAGGACATCTTCAACTCGCTGCTGCAGATCCTGGAGGACGGTCGTCTGACCGACGCCCAGGGGCGGGTGGTGGACTTCAAGAACACCGTGATCATCATGACGACGAACCTGGGGTCCAAGGACATCTCCAAGGGCGTGTCGATGGGGTTCGCCCGGCAGAACGACGAGCAGGGCTCGTACGAGCGGATGAAGGCCAAGGTGTCGGAGGAGCTCAAGCAGCACTTCCGGCCCGAGTTCCTCAACCGTGTCGATGACACGGTGGTGTTCCACCAGCTCACGCCCAAGGAGATCATCCAGATCGTGGATCTGATGATCGCCAAGGTCGACCAGCGGCTCCACGACCGCGACATGGGCATCGAGCTGCGGCAGGAGGCCAAGGACCTGCTCGCGATCCGCGGCTA
>NZ_JBFARL010000417.1:0-2223 GCF_040674655.1 Actinomadura sp. NPDC049753
CCGCCCGTCGCGCCCGGCGCTGCCCGGGCGGGTCGTCCGGGAGCGGCCGTCCGACGAGGCCGCCGGCCTGCCCGCCGGGGCGGGCGCCGTGCCCCCGCCGGCGCTGCCGTCCGACCCACCGCTCGACCCGCATGACGGCCGGGCCCGGCCCGACGGCGCCGAGCCCCGGCCGGGCGGGGTGGAGGACAGCGAGGTCACGGGACGGCTTCCGCGCCGGGTGCGGCAGCGTTCCCTGGCCCCGCAGCTGCGCGGGCGCTCCGCGCCGCGGCACGGCCGGCCCGCCGCGGCGGCGGGCGAGGACGATTTCGAAGAACCGAGCCCGGAGCTCAGCCGCGACCTGATGGCGTCGCTGCAGTCGGGATGGCTGCGCGGCAGGGTCGACGACGATCCGGGCGAGCTCGATCCACGCGATGAATGGGGGGAGTCATGATGCGGCAGGGCAACGCCTCCGGCGAGCTCGACTGGCTGCTCGACGATCTGGTGCAGCGGGTCGGTGAGGTCCGCCAAGCCGTCCTGCTGTCCAGGGACGGCCTGGTCATGGGCGCCTCGGGGGACGTCACCCGTAAGGACGCCGAGTTCCTCGCGGCGCTGTCGTCGGGCTTCCACAGCCTGGCCAACGGCGCCCGCGAGCACTTCCAGGCCAAGCAGGTGCGGCAGACCGTCGTCGAGCTGGACGGCATGCTGTTCTTCGTCATGCCGGCGGGCAACGGGAGCTGCCTGGCCGTGCTGAGCGACGCCGGCGGCAACGCGGGGCTGGTCGCCTACGAGACGACCATGCTGATCAAGCGGGTGCGGCGCACGCTGGCGGCCCAGCCGCGCGGCGCCGAGTCGCAGGACCCGCCGGTGCGCTCGGGCGCGTCAGGCTAGAGCCGGCCGTGGAGAGCCCGAGAGAGCGCTGGGTCGGGTCGGACGCCGGCCCGGTCGTCCGGCCCTACGCGGTCACCCGCGGACGCACCCGTCCCCGCGGGCTCGTCCTGGACCTGGTGACCGTCCTCGTCGCGACCGGCCGGACCCCGGCCGACCGGGTCTGGCTGTCGCGCGAGCAGCGGCGGCTGCTGGAGCTGTGCGGGCGGCCCTCCACTCCCGCCGACCTCGCCTCGGAGACCGACCTGCCGCTGCGGGTCGTGCAGATCCTGCTGGAGGACCTGCACCAGTACGGCCTGATCGAGGAGATGCCGCAGGCCGCGCAGACCGAACGCCCCGACCCCCGCATCCTCATGAGAGTGCTCGATGAACTCCGCCGCCTTTGACCCGACCGCCACCGCGCACGGGCGCGACGACGACGTCCCGCTCCACACCCTGAAGGTCCTGGTGGCCGGCGGCTTCGGCGTCGGCAAGACGACGCTGGTGAGCGCGGTGAGCGAGGTGCGTCCGCTGCGCACCGAGGAGGTCCTCACCGACGCGTCCGTGGGCGTCGACGACCTCGGGGGCGTGGAGGGCAAGACCACCACGACCGTGGCGATGGACTTCGGGCGGCTGACGTTCTCCGGGGGCGTCCGGCTGTACCTGTTCGGCACCCCGGGCCAGGAGCGGTTCTGGTTCATGTGGGACCAGATCGCCTACGGCGCCGTCGGCGCCATCGTGCTGGTCGACACCCGCCGGCTCAGCACGAGCTTCGCGGCCATCGACTTCTTCGAACAGCGGGGGATCCCCTTCGTCATCGCGGCGAACCGGTTCGAGGGCGCCCGCCGCTACACCGTCGAGGAGATCCGCGACGCCCTCGACGTCGATCCGGAGGTCCCGGTGATGATGTGCGACGTGCGGAGCCGTGAGGTGGCGCGGGGCGTGCTGGTGGCGCTCGTCGAGCACGCCCTGCAGACGGCCCGGAGCTAGCCGGCCGCCATCCGGGCCACGATGAGGGACGCGAGCGCGGCGTAGGCGGCCGAGTCGTCCATGCCGGTCTGCGCCTTGATCTCGCCGCGGTGGATGGACTCCATCACCTG
Organism: Actinomadura sp. NPDC049753; assembly: GCF_040674655.1. Classification (NCBI taxonomy): domain Bacteria; kingdom Bacillati; phylum Actinomycetota; class Actinomycetes; order Streptosporangiales; family Thermomonosporaceae; genus Actinomadura; species Actinomadura sp. NPDC049753. Next base: position 1,944 of record NZ_JBFARL010000417.1, read on the forward strand.
CCCGGCGACGGCGCCGACGAACGCGGCGTCGCCGCCCGGCGCCGCCTCCCGCACGAGGCCCTGCACGCGGCGCACCGCGTACCGGGTGTTGCTCTTGTAGATCTCCCGCGCGGGGGCGAACGCGTCCAGGTCGGCGAAGAACGCGGCGGACGCGGGGGCCAGCTCGCCCGAGATCGCCCGCAGGTAGGCGCCGACCCGCTCGCGCGGGTCGGCGCTGCCGGCGGGCGCGGCCGCCACGCGCGCGGTCGCGCCGCGGGAGAAGGCCCGCACCACGGCCGGG
>NZ_JBFARL010000418.1:0-2216 GCF_040674655.1 Actinomadura sp. NPDC049753
GGGCCGGTCACCGACGAGAGCGACGCCGACGCCCGCCGCTGCTGACCGGCGACGCCGTGCCGTCCTCGCCGGACTGGGCCGAGCCCGCGCCCACGGCGTCGGCGGGCGTCCTCGCCCGGTTCGCGACCGGTCTCGCCGCGACGTTCGAGCGGGCCCGCGCGGAACGCCGCCTGCTGTACGGCCACGCCGAGCAGCGGCAGCACACGACCTGGCTGGCGTCCTCCACGGGCCTGCGGCTGCGCCACGTCCAGACCGCGGGCGCGGTGGACCTGACCGCCAAGTCCGAGGACGGCGTCGCCTCGACGTGGAGCGGCGTCGGGGCGGCCGACCTCGGCGAGATCGATCCGCTTCCCCTGTACGCGGGGCTGGGCGAGCGGCTCGGCTGGGCGCGCAGGCGCGTCGCGCTCCCCGCCGGGCGGTACGAGGTGCTGCTGGCCCCGTCGTGCGTCGCCGACCTCATGCTGCGGCTGTACCGCGCGGCCGGGGCCAAGGACGCCGCCGACGCGCGCACCGTGTTCCGCGGCCCGGACGGCGGTACCCGGATCGGCGAGCGCCTGACCGGCGCACCGCTCACGCTGCGGAGCGACCCGCGGGAGCCGGGCCTGCGGTGCGCGCCGTTCGTCGCCGCCCGGGGCTCGGCGGACGTCGCGCAGGTGTTCGCGGACACCGTCTCGGTGTTCGACAACGGGCTGCCGCTCCGGCCGACCGAGTGGATCCGCGACGGCGTCCTCGCCGGCCTGGTCCAGACCCGCCACTCCGCCGAGCTCACCGGGCTGCCGGTCACGCCGCAGGTCGGCAACCTGGTGCTGGAGGGCGCGGGGGAGGGCCGGTCGCTCGCCGATCTCGTCGCGACCACCAGGCGCGGGCTCCTGGTCACCTCGCTGTGGTACGTCCGCGACGTCGACCCGCGGACGCTGCTGCTCACCGGGCTCACCCGCGACGGCGTCTACCTGGTGGAGAACGGCGAAGTGGTGGGGGAGGCGAACAACTTCCGCTTCAACGAGAGCCCGGTGGACCTGCTGGGCCGGGTGACGGAGATCGGCCGCACCGAAAGCGCCCTGCCCAGGGAGAGGGACGACTCCACGCCCCGGACGGCCATGCCCGCGCTCCGGGTGGACGACTACACGATGTCGGCGGTCAGCGAGGCGACCTGAGCATCGGCCCCGGCGCGTCCCGGAGACCGGCCTTCAGCGGTTCCCACCAGGCCCGGTTCGCGCGGTACCACTCGACGGTCGCCTCCAGCCCGTCCTCGAAGCGCACGCGCGGAACGAAACCGAGCCGCTCCTCGATCTTGGTGGTGTCGAGCGCGTACCTGCGGTCGTGGCCCTGCCGGTCGGGAACGTGGTCGACCATGTCCCACGAGGCGCCGCACGCCTCCAGCAGCAGGGACGTCAGGTCCTCGTTGGACAGCTCCTTGCCGCCGCCGACGTGGTACACCTCGCCCGGGCGGCCGAACCGCAGCACCAGGTCGAGCGCGCGGCAGTGGTCCGACACGTGCAGCCAGCCGCGCCGGTGGCGGCCGTCGCCGTAGAGCGGCACCCGCCGGCCGTCCAGCAGGTTGGTCACGAACAGCGGGATCACCTTCTCCGGGAACTGGTAGTGCCCGTAGTTGTTGGTGCACCGCGTGACCACGACCTCGAGGCCGCGGGTCCGATGCCAGGCCAGCGCCAGCAGGTCCGACCCGGCCTTGGCCGACGCGTAGGGCCCGTTCGGCAGCAGCGGGGCGTCCTCCGTCCACGACCCCTGGGCGATCGAGCCGTAGACCTCGTCGGTGGACACGTGCACGAACCGACCGACGCCGTGCCGCTGGGCCGCCTCCAGCATGTTCTGCGTGCCCAGCACGTTGGTCCGCACGAACGGCGTGGCGGTGTCGATCGAGCGGTCCACGTGCGATTCGGCGGCGAGATGGACGATCGCGTCCTGTCCGGCCACGGCCGCGTCGACCGCGTCGGGGTCGCAGGTGTCGCCGTGCACGAACCGGTAGCGCGGATGCCCGGCGACCGGGGCCAGGTTCTGCGGGTTCCCCGAGTACGTGAGCGCGTCCAGCACGGTGACGTGCGCGCCCGCGGTGCCCGGCAGTTCGCCGCGCAGCGTCGCCCGCACGAACTCCGAGCCGATGAACCCGGCGCCCCCGGTGACCAGGAGTCTCATCGCCCGCCTCCTCGGCGTTCCCTGGTGGTCTGAGCGCCCGCGGCGGGCGGGACGGGCCGGGGCGC
>NZ_JBFARL010000419.1:0-2188 GCF_040674655.1 Actinomadura sp. NPDC049753
GGCGGCCTGGAGGCCCGGCGGCCCCCGGGCCGGGCACCGCGCCCCTCGGCGCGGGACGCGGAGCCGCGCGAGGAGCGGCGCGACGACGGACCCGCCACGTGGACGTCCGTTGCCACCGGCGGCGTGGGCGTCCGGGGCCCTTCGGGTTCGAGGAGCGCGTTGGCGTCCAGGTAGCACGCGCTCGGCAGGCCGGGGTTCACCGCGAGCTGCCACTCCGGGTGCGGCCAGCGCCGCGACAGCTCCGCCAGCGAGGCCTGCCGGTGGTGGACCGCCTGCCCCTGCAGAGAGCGGTCCATGGCCTCGGGGGAAGTGAAGGCGAGCACGAACGTGCCGTCGCCGAACCGCGCCGTGGCGAACTGGTGCTCGCCGCCCTCCGGATCGCCGGGCGAGGGCAGGTACAGCGTGGCGCGCGCGAGCAGCTCCAGGTAGCCGTGCTGGTCACCGCGTTCGCGGGCCTCGGCCAGCGCCGCCTCCAGAGCCGACCCGGACGGGCGCGCCGGACGCGCCGCGGCCTGGGCGGGACGCTCGTCCTCCGGGACGGCGAGCGCGATGCCGAGACCGGGCAGGGCCAGGGGCCCGCCGTCGGGCCCGGCCTTGCTCGCCTGGTAGACGAGTTCGAGCGGGGACTCGATGCCGTAGACGTCGCGGAACGCGCCCGTCATCTGCCCGGCGAGCAGGGCGCACGCCTCCAGCAGCTCCGAGGAGGGGCGCCCGCCGCGGCCGCCGCGCTCGCGGAAGGTGAGCCGGTCCCACCAGTTCTTGCGGTCCTCCTCGTCGGGCGGCTCCCAGCCGAGCGCCCTCAGCCGCCGCTCCTGGCGCGACGCGAGGGGGCGGGGCAGGAACGCGCTGCCGACGGCCTCGGCGTCGAGCGTCCCCTCTGAGCGCATCGCCTGGACGTAGGGCAGGCCGCTCGGACCTTGCAGGATGAGGAACGAGGTGACCGGCAGCCGTGAAAGCTCCAGTGTCAGCCGTCTGGCGAAGTCGTTCCAGTCCACTGGGGATCCACTTTCACGTGCGGGGCGGGATTCCGTACTCGACGGTAGCCGAAGGGCGCGTCACTCGCTCCAGGGAGACGGAACCGCGTCGGCCCGCACCGGTGTCCAGACGCCGCCGATGGCGTCGTAGACGGCGACCGGTTCCTGCCCGCCCTCGCCCGCCGAGCGCCACAGGCGCGTGCCGTGCGGCGGACGCATCGGGACGCCGGCGGGATGCGGCGCATGAGCGGGCGCCTGCCGCGCCTGCCGCGCCTGCCGGGTCGGCCGGGTCGGCGGGGCGGGCGGGTCTTCGGCCGGGCCGTTGCCCGCCAGCGGGTTCTTGACCGGCGGCGTGTCGGCCGGAGGGGACTTGACCGGCGGGGGGTCGGCCGGCGGGTCGTCGGTCGGGGCGCCGAGAGGCGCCGCCGCTGCCGGCTCCGGTGCCCTCGGCGGGGCGCCGCCCGCTTCCAGGGCCGCCCGCAGATCGGCCGCCGTGTACGGGTCGACCGCCGTGTGAGAGTCGTCGTACGGGACGTCCGCCGCCCCGCCCGGCGCGGGTGACCCATGGGCCGAGCCGTTGACCGGTGGAGTCGAACCGCCGGCGACGGGGTTCGGCCCAGAGAGCGCGTTGGGGTCGACCGTTCCGTACGGGTTGGACTCGTTCGACAGAGGGTCGTACTGGAGGGGATCGGGCGCTCCGCCTCTGCCGCCCTGCAACCGCCCGATGACCGACGAGTCCAGGAGCACTTCGCTGGGCAGGCCCCAGTTGATGGCCAGGCGCCACGCGGGATCGGGCCACCCGGCGGCCAGCCGGGCGAACGAGGTGCGCCGGTACAGGCCCGGATGCCGGTCGCCGGTGCGCGCGAGTGCCCCGGGCGAGGTGAACACCGTGACGTAGGTGCCGCTGCCGATGGTGATGGTGGGGAACTCGGCGCGGTCGGGGTCCTCCACGGCGGAGGCGGTCGCCGGCAGGACCAGGTCGGCGTTCTCCAGGAGCTTGAAGTAGGCGGTGTTGTCGCCGTTCGCCTTGGCTTCGGCGAGACGTGGTTCGAGCAGTTCCGCGTCCATGCCGGGCAGCGCCTGATCCGGCAGCGGCAGCCGCGTCCCCGCCGGGGGAGCGCCCGCGGGCAGGGGATCGGCACCGGACAGCGGATCGGCGCCGGCCAGGGGGTCGGTGCTGGGGAGGGCCCCGCCGGACGACGCGCGGCGCTTGG
>NZ_JBFARL010000420.1:0-2143 GCF_040674655.1 Actinomadura sp. NPDC049753
CCCGGCGCGGGTGGTCGCGGCGCGCGAGCGGCTCGGCATGGTCGGCGCGGCGCTGGAGCGGCTGCCGCTGCGCTGCCGGACGCTGCTGCGGCTGTTCGCGCTCGCGCCGAGCCACGCCGAGCTGGCCGCCGCCCTCGGGATCCCCGTCGGCAGCGTGGGCCCGACGCGGGCGCGCTGCCTGGAGTCGCTGCGGAGGCTCGTCCCGTGAACGACGACGAGCTGATGGCGGGGGTCCGCGCGACGTTCCAGATCCTCGACCCGGTGCCGGCGGCCGTCCTCGCCGCGGCCCGCGCGTCGATCGCGTGGCGGACGCCGGCCGCGCGGCTCGCCGACCTGGAGCACGACCGGGGCGGCCGCGCGGCGGGGGTGCGGGGCGGCCCGGCCCGGACGCTGACCTTCACCTGCCCGGACGCGGCGGTCGAGATCGAGGTGTCGCCGGACGGCCGGTTCCGGGAGATCCACGGGCGGCTCGTCCCGTCCGCGGCGGCGCTCGTCGAGGTCCGCCACCGCGACCTGCCGCCGGGCGGGATCACGGCGCGCACGGAGCCGGCGGGGCTGTTCTGGCTGCCGCGCGTCCCGGCCGGGCTGGTGAGCCTGATCCTGCGGCTGGACGACGGCACGTCGATCGTCACGAGCTGGATCCGGCTGTGACCGGGCCGAACGAATGACCGGGCGGGACGAATGACGGGGCCGGACGAAGGCGTCCTGCTGCGGATGGCGGCGACGGATCCCGCGACCGCCTTCACGCGGGCGCTCGCGCTGCTGGAGGACGGCGGCGGGATCCTGCCGCTGCGCGTGGCCGGCCTGGCCGCCAAGGAGCTGGGAAGGCTCGACGAAGGCCTCGCCTTCCTCCGGCGCGCCCTGGAACTGGCCTCCGGGTCCGACGCGTACGCGGCGGCGCAGGTGCGGATGAACCTCGTCGGGCTGCTCACGGCGAGCGGCGACGTCACCGAGGCGCTCGCCCTCGCGCGGCGGGCGGAGACCGTCCTGCACGGGTCCGACGCCGACCGTCTGGCCGCGAACAAGGCGGGCGCTCTGGCACGGGCCGGACGCCTGGAGGAGGCGCACGACGTCGCCGTGCGGGCCTTGCCCCGGTTACGCGCGGGGCACGATCCCGCGGCCCTCAACGGTCTGCTTACCAACCTCGGCCTGGCGCGGGTGTTCCGCGGTGACTACGACGGCGCGGAGGAGGCGCTGGCCGAGGCCGTCGCCGTCGGCGAGGCCGCCGGGTTGCGCCACCAGACGGCCATGGCGAAAGGGAACCTGGCCTTCACGGTGTCGCGGCGCGGGGACGTCCCGCGCGCGCTCCGTCTCTTCGCGGAGGCCGAGCGGGGCCTGACCGGGGAGCGCCTGGCGCAGTGCCGGCTCGACCAGGCGGAGACGCTCATCATGGCGGGTCTGCCGGGTGAGGCGCGTCCCGTCCTCACCGCCGCCCTGGACGCGGCCACCGCGAACGGGTACCGGTGCGACACGGCGGACGGCTACCTGCTCCTCGCCCACGCCGAACTGGCCGACGGCAACGCCGAGGAGGCCACGGTGGCGGCGGAGCAGGCCCGCACGACGTTCACCGAGCAGCAGCGCACCGGATGGGCGCTGCTGGCCGAGCACGTGCTGCTCAAGGCCCGGTGGGCGTCCGGTGAACGCTCCCCCGTCCTGCTGCGTTCGGCCGCGGCCGCGGCGGAACGGCTGGACGCCGGCGGCTGGGCCGACGCCGCCGACGAGGCCCGCATCGTCGCCGCGCGCGTGGCGCTGTCGCTGGGCCGGCCCGCGGGGCATCTGCTGGCCTCCGTCCGGCGGACGAGCGGCCCGGCCTCGGGCAGGATCGCCGCCTGGCACGCGACGGCCCTCGAACACTCCTCCCGGGACGCCCGCAAGGGCGCGCTGGCGGCGGTCAGGGCCGGGCTGGAGGTGACCGAGGAGCACGCGGAGGTCCTGGACGCGCTCGACCTGCGCGCCCGCGCGGCGGGGCTCGCCGCGGAGCTGGCCGAGCTCGGGCTCCGCCTGTCCGGGTCGGCGCGGGAGCTGCTCGCCGTGGAGGAGCGGCGGCGGGCCCTGTACGAGCAGACCACCCACCACATCCTGTGCCCGTGCCACCAGTCGACGTTCGACGCCACCGACGCGGCGAAGGTGATCTTCGGGCCGG
>NZ_JBFARL010000421.1:0-2113 GCF_040674655.1 Actinomadura sp. NPDC049753
TGAGGTTTCCTCTACCTATCACCGGCCCCCCGCCGACGACGGCGAGCCCCGCGGCGGCGGCGCCGCCGAGCAGCAGCCGCCGCCGGATGCGGGCCTTGGCGATCTCGCGCAGATCCAGGAGGAGCGTGTCCTCCCGCTGACGCAGCTCCTCGCCGAGGGAGCCCGGAAGCCAGCCGGGGGCCACCGGCTCGGCCGCCAGAAGCGACGGCAGCAGCTCGGCGGGCGGGCGCTCGCCCGGGTCGCGGCTCAGGCAGGCGGCCACCATCCGCTCCAGGGACGCCGGCACGCCGTGCAGATCGGGCGCCTCGTGCAGGGTCCGGTGAATGATCGCGGCCAACGCATCCCTGCCGAACGGGGGACGGCCGGTGGCGGCGAAGGCCAGCACGGCCCCGAAGGCGAACACGTCGGCGGCCGCGGTGAGCGTCCCGCCGCGGATCTGCTCGGGGGACATGTACCCGGGGGAGCCGATGATCTGCCCCTCGGAGGTCAGCGCCCGCGTGGACCCGCGGGACGCGTCATGGTCGGCGGCCTTGCTGATGCCGAAGTCGATGACCCGGGGCCCGTCCTTGGCCAGCAGGATGTTGGCCGGTTTGAGGTCGCGGTGCAGCACCCCCGCCGCGTGGATCGCGATCAGCGCCTCGCCCAGCCCCGCGCCGAGCGTGCGCAGCAGCGGCTCGGGCATCGGCCCGTACCGCTCGACCGTCTCCTTCAGGCTGAGCCCGTTGACGTACGCGGTCGCCAGCCACGGGACGGCCCCGTCCGGATCGGCCTCGACCACCGGGCTGGTGAACGCGCCGCCGACCCGCTGGGCGGCCGCGACCTCGGCCCGGAACCTGGCCCGGAACGCCGGGTCCCCGGCGAGCTCCGGCCGCACCACCTTGACCGCCACCGCCCGTCCGGCCGGGGACGCGGCCAGGTACACCCGTCCCATGCCGCCCTCGCCCAGCCGCCGCAGCACCCGGTACCCGCCGATGCGGTCGGGGTCCTCGGGCACTGGCGGGGCCGTCACGGGGCCGCCCGGAAGCAGAGCAGCCGCTCATGATCGGTCGCGAAGACCGACGAGCCGGACACGGCGACGTCCCACTTCCCGGCGCGGGGGACGTCACCCCAGTGCGCCCACAGCCCCCGGCCGGAGGCCGTGGCGGCGAAGACGCCGCCTCCGAACGCGACCGCGAGGACGTCGCCCGACGCCGCGTCGTGCCCCGCCTCGGCGACGAACTTCTCCGGCCCGGCCAGGGTCCACGCGGGGGCCCCGGTCGCGCGGTCGTGAGCGTGCAGGTCGTCACCCCTGAAAATCACCTTGCCGGCCGCGAGCAGGACGGAGGAGAACTCCGCGCCGGCGGTCCGCGACCACACCCTCTTCCCACCGGCCGTGCCGACCGCCTGGAGCGTATCGGCGAAGTTCCCGAAGACCCTGCCGCCGGATACCGCGATGCCCTGGGTCAGCCACTCACGCCCGTCTCTGGCCCAGTCGACGGTCCAGCGCCTGCGGCCGGTGGCGAGGTCGACGGCGAAGAGCGTGTGCTTCACATTGAGGTACAGGCCGTTCCGGTCGACCGCGCCGGAGGCGTCCGAGTCGGCGAGAGGGAGCCGCCACCGGGCCTTGCCGCCGGCGAGGTCCACGGCCCACGCGACGGGGACGCCCTCGTCCGAGTACGTCCCCGACTGCAGCAGGGCCGCGCCGTCGGCCACGCCGAAGACGGAGCGGGGAAACGCGCCGTCGGGCATCGGCAGATGCGTCGCCTCACCCGATGCCGCGTCGACCAGGCTGATCGTCGACTTCCCGTCGAGACCGCCGCCGTTCGGGAGGATGAACGTCGACCCGTTGACCGCCCCGCCCGCGAACATGCTGACGTCCGCCGTCCACAACCGCCGCCCGGACGCGGCGTCCACGCCATATGCCGCGTCTTCGCCGCCCCACAGCACGACACCGCCCGCGACCAGCAGGTGCGATTCGTCGGACCCGACGGGCGCGGGCGGGACGAAGGTCCACGCCGGCGCGGGCGCCGCGGCGATGGCGGTCCCGCGAGGCGCGGGCTTCGCGGGCTTGGACTTCCCGCCCGCCAGGGCCCAGCCCGCCGTCCCCGCGCCGATGCCGGTCACGGCGACCGCC
>NZ_JBFARL010000422.1:0-2088 GCF_040674655.1 Actinomadura sp. NPDC049753
GGGGGGGGGGGGCGGGCCCCCCCCCGGGGGGCCGCCGCGAGCCCGTCCAGCCGCGGCATGCGGATGTCCATCAGCACGACGTCGGGCCGGTGCTGGTTCACCGCGGCGACGACCTCGGCGCCGTCGGCGACGTCCGCGACGACCTCCAGGTCGTCGGCGCTCGCCAGCATCATCGACAGGCCGGCCCGGACGAGCGCGTCGTCGTCGACGATCAGGACGCGGACGGGAGGGGAGTCCATCCCGCCACCCTACGGGCGGCTCAGGCTCGGCGCAGGCGGCGTCCGGTGACGCTCGACGCCGCCAGCCGGAACCACGCCTCCCGGTCGCCTCCCGGCCACGGCCGCACCTGGGCGACCTCGGCCTTCTCGGTCTCGGACAGGGGGTGCGCGCCGCCGCGCAGCAGCACGCTCCAGCCCTCGTGGTGGGCCTCCTCGAACCGGTCGACCTGGAAGGCCGCCCGGACCTCCCCACCGGTCACCGCCGACAGCAGGTTGCGGTTCAGCCGGCCCGACGCCGACGTGCGGAAGATCACCGAGTCGCCCTCGACGGCGTAGTTCACCGGGACGACCGTCGGCCCCTCGCCGTCGTCGAACGCCACCCGGCCGATGGTGCCGCCGGCGAGGAGCTTCATGCACTCGGCGCGTTCGAGTTCTTCGAGGACGGGCTCGTCAGAGGAGTTCGCTGCCATGAGTATCACCTTTCCCACCGGTACCGGCGCCATGCGCGGCCCGCAGCGGAAGGCGGGCCCGCAACCGGAACCGCCCGTCGCCGGTGCGGCCGTGCTCCAGGGTCCCGCCGAGCAGCGCCACGCGCTCGGCGAGCCCGACCAGCCCCGTGCCGGAGCCGGGGAAGGGCAGGGCGGGCGGGCCGGCGGGCACCGCGTTGACGATCTCGACGTCCAACTCGGCGCCCGCGTCCAGGGACACCCGGACGTCCGCGCCCGGCGCGTGCTTGCGGGCGTTCGTCAGCCCCTCCTGGACGATCCGGTAGGCGTGCCGCCCCACGCGGGAGGGGACCAGCCCGGGGTCGGGGACGTTCCGCTCCAGCGTGACGCGGCCCCCGGCCCGCCGCGACTCCTCGACGAGCCCGGGGACGTCCGCGAGCGTCGGCTGCGGGCGCTCGGGATCGCCGCCGGGCGCGTCGTGGCGCAGGACGCCGATCACCTCGCGCAGGTCCTCCATCGCCTCGTGGGCGCTGCGCCGGATGATCCCGGCGGCCTCGCGCTGCCCGTCCGGCGTGCCCGGGCCGAACTCCAGCGCCCCCGCGTGCACCGCCAGCAGCGAGATGCGGTGCGCGAGGACGTCGTGCATCTCGCGGGCGAGCCGCTCGCGCTCCAGCAGCCGGGCCTCCTCGACCCGCAGCCGCTGCTCGGTCTCGGCGGCGCGGGCCCGCTCCTCCAGCGAGGCGATGAGCTGCCGCCGGGACCGCACCAGCATCCCCGTCGTGACGAGGACCGCGTAGATCAGCGCGAAGATGACGCTGCCCTGGAGGAACTCCTCGTCGGGCGCCGAGACCCGGAACAGCGCGATGATCAGTGCCAGGCTGGCGCCGGCGATCGGCAGCGCCGTCCGCCAGGGACGCAGCATCGCCAGCGAGTACATCGCGATCGCCGCCGTACCGAGCGTCGTCGTCGCCGCCCACTGCGCGAACACCATCACGACCGCGAGGGCCACCGGGCGGCGGCGCCGGAAGAGGACGAGGAACACGCAGGCGACGGCGCCGATCAGCACGTCCCGCCGGACCGCGATCGTCTGCCCCGGGGGCAGGTCGTCGATCGTGCCCTGGAGCAGCACCCAGCCGAGCGCCATCGCGGCGCCGGCGGCGCCGAGGTCGCCGAGCCAGTCGCGCCACGGCCGGCGCAGGAGGTCCATCCGCCCAACGGTAGCCATGCCGCCCGCCTCCGCCAGTGGCCGCAGGTCGGCGGCCGCGTCGACTTTGGTCGGCACGGCGCGTCCTGGGGCTGTCCCCACCCCGCGGTCGCCCGCTGCCCGCAGTGTGCCCGCGCCGTCGCGTGCCTAGCGTCAGTGAGCATGACGACGACACGACCGAGGCGGCGCCGGGCCGCCAGGCGGGCGGTCGCGGTGCTGG
>NZ_JBFARL010000423.1:0-2087 GCF_040674655.1 Actinomadura sp. NPDC049753
GCCCCGCCTGCGGCACGGCGGCGGGCGCCGGCGGGGCGGACGTCCTCCTCGCGGTCCGCGTCTCGGCGGCGCGGTGCGGCCCGCGCAGCGTGTACTCGGTGATGTCGGACGAGAGGCCGAGGTCGGCCGCGTGCCCGCGAGCCGCGTGCAGCAGGGCGGGCACGACCGCGTCCTGCGCCGCGTGGGCGACCACGGTCAGCAGGAACGGCGCAGTGCCGCCGGCCCGCACCAGCTCGTCCACCTCCGCGGGCGTGAGCCCGCCGCCCTTCGACCGGTCACCGGCCCGGTAGACGGCCCGGAGCAGGAGTGTGTACGCCTTGAACCGCAGGTCGGGCTCGTCGGGCCACGCCTTCTCCACCAGGTCGGCGAGGAACCCCCTGGCCAGCGCCGCGTCGCAGGCCGCCCGCTTCTCGGCGGGCGTGGGGCTGCGCTTGGCCATCACCTGGCACACGGGTTCGAGGAGGCCCGGCTGCCCGGGCTGCTCGGCCAGCCCCTGGATCAGGTCGGTGCTGGACAGGACGCCCAGCATGTCCTCAAGCACCGACGGCGGGGCCTTCCGGCGGCGTGCCTGCGCGGCGAGCTGGAAGACGTGGGCGCGGTCGTCTCCGAGCACGTCGGCGAGCGCCGCCCACGGCCGGAACTGCGTCGCCTCCGCGTCGGCGGGAAGCGCGCCGAGCACCGGGGCCAGGTCGGTGACGGGGTCGCCGTACGCCAGGTGCAGGACGGTCCGGTACAGCTCGTTCTCGTCCTCCGTGCGCAGGCCGCAGCCCGAGACGATGGCGTGGATCGTCTCGTGGAACATCTCGGTCTCGCGCATCAGCGCGCGGACGTCCTCGTCACCGCGCCGGTCGCCGCGGCTCCACTGCCGGTAGGCGGCGCGCATGAAGTGCGGGGCGGCCTTGACGTGGTCGCTCGGCGCCAGCACCCTGCTCCAGTCCAGCAGGGTGGCCGCCTTCATGCCGGACAGGAGCCGGGCGAAGGTGTCGTCGGACGCGGGGTCGAGGCCCGCGCCGATCGCGAAGTAGACGGCGCTGTACTGGTCCGCCGAGGTGGCCTTCGGCAGCCCGGCGTACCAGTTCGCGAGGACGCGCCTCGCCTCCGCCGCGGTGAGGCCCATCCGGCGGGCGGCCTGGAGCAGCCGTTCGGCGGTGTCGTGGTCCTTGCCGGCGTCGGCCAGGTACCGGTCGGCGGCGATCTGCCGCAGCGTCCGGGCGGCCTCGGACAGCCCGGTCGGCTTCGCCTCCGTCCAGCGCAGCAGCCGGTCGGTGAGCTGCGCCATGCCGGCGTTCCGCAGGTCGGCGCGCAGCCGCTCCTGCCCGTCCGGGCCGTTCAGGTAGCGGCGCGCGGGCTCGTCCAGCGTGCCCGCGATCGCCCGGTCGACGAGGTCGAGGACGCCGGTGGCCCGCTGGTGCTCCGCCTCCACCCAGTCGGCGAGGGCCGCGGTGGACGTCAGCGGCGCGCGCGGCCGGGTCAGCGAGGCCGGCGGCAGGTCGGCGAGAAGCCCGGCCACCCGCGCGACGCCGGGGTCGGCGCCGCCCGTGGTCGTCAGCGCCGTGGTCGTCAGCGGCGTCCGCCCGTTCCTGGCGTCCGGCAGGCCGACCGCCAGCAGCCGGGGCCGCAGCTCGGGACGGGTGACCTGGGCGCCCAGCAGCATCGTCAGCGGCGCCGTCCCGGCGACCCCGTCCAGCCGGCGCACGAGCCCGGCGACCAGGCCGACGTCGTCCGGGGAGATCTCGGCCAGGTACGCGTCGCACGGCGCGGTGAGCACCCCGGCGAGCAGGCCGGCCAGCGCGTCGCGGCGCGCCGACGGTTCGTCGAGCCCGGCCCGGGCGTGCGCCCACAGCGCGGTCGCGTCGAGCGCGTCGAGGTCCGGGGGCGTCGCGCCGAGCCGGTCCGGCGTGCTCCAGTCCGGCCAGCGGTGCAGGCCGAGCACCAGCGCCGCGTTCACCACCGACGCCGGGCCGACGAGCGCGTGCACGAGCTGGGAGGGCACTGCGTGCGGCCTTGGCCTCCTCGGCGAGCCGCAGCGCCTCGTCCAGCGAGCCCGCCCGCACGTCGCAGTAGCGGTGCTCGACCCGCCGCTCGAT
>NZ_JBFARL010000424.1:0-2085 GCF_040674655.1 Actinomadura sp. NPDC049753
GCCACCAACCTGATCAGCCAGCATCGCCGCCGCGAGGGGCGGTTCTGGCGGGCCGCGGCGCGTTCGGGGGCCGATCCCGCGGCGGGGTCGGCCGAACCTGGAGAACGACCTCACGGCCGACCGCGACGTCGACGTCGGCGGCCGGATCGCCGAACTCCACGACAAGATCGCCACTCGGCGGAGGGAGCGCGGCCTGTCCCCCGGGCTCGCCGACGAGCTGAACCGCGTCCTCGCGACCGCCCGGGCATGACGGGGCGGCGGGACACCGCGGCGTGGCGGCGCGAGGACCTCCCCCGGACGCCGCCCGCCGCCCGCTTCCCCTGGCTCGCGCTGGCCGGCGTCGCCGCCACGATCGTCGCGGCGGCCGTGCTCGTCCTCGGGATCGGCGACACCGTCTCCGCCCGCGACGACTCCGCCGGACGGCTGCTCCCGCTCCAGGCCGCGTCCCCGCCCGCACCGTCCCCGCCCGCGGAGTCCGGTCCGCGGATGCCCTCACCCCCGCCCGGACCGGACGCCGCCGAGCCGCCTCCCCCGCAGGCGCCGCCGAAACCGAGCGTCGCCGAGATCCTGGTGAGGCTGCGGCGTGCCGTGGACGCGGGAGTGGCCGCGGGGGACGTCCGCGAGGACGTCGGCCTCGACCTCGGCAACGTGATCGAGCGGATGCTCGACCACGGGCAGCGCGGCCGCGCGGACGTCGCCGCCCTGCGGTACAAGATCGCCACCCGCGCCCGGGAGGGCGCCATCACCGTCGGCCGCGCCGAGCAGCTCCGCGTGATCCTCGACGGCGCGGTCCGCTGACCGTCCGGCCGCAGGGCTTGACGGCGACATATCGTTTATCGTTATTATCGAGAAACGATATGCCTCCCCAAGGAGAGTTGAGACATGCCCCTGGCGGCGCGCTGGACGAAGTTCGACAGCCGTTCACTGGAACTGGTCATCGGGCTCGGCCTACTGCTGGTCGGGCTCTTCCAGGCCCTCTTCCCGATCCTCGGGGTGACCGGCCCCTTCCCGCCGATCGACACCCGTGACGTCGACCTCCGCTCCACCGCGCAGGTGCCGGACCTCGCCTCCGGCGGTACGGTCCTGCGCGGCACCCACCACGCCGAGCTGGCGGTCGGCGACCCCGGCCTCGGGGACCGGGTGCTGCTCGCCGCCCCCGAGGTCCTCCGCGCCGCGCTGATCATCGTGATCCTGTCTGTCCTGATGCGGATGGCCGCGACGTTCCGCACCGGCGACGTCTTCGTCCCGGCGAACGTCCGGCGGCTCTTCACGATCTCCATCGCCGTCCTGCTGCTCGGCACCGCCGCCCCCGCCCTCGACATGCTCACCACGAACGCGCTGGTCAGCGGCACCCCGCTCGAAGGCGCAGTAGAGATCGGCTTCACGGTGCGGGCCTCCGCCGTCCTGCTGGCCGTCCTGATCGCCGCGCTGGCCGGGGCGTTCGGGCACGGCGCCCGCCTGCGCGCCGACACCGAGGGCCTGGTCTGATGCCGCCCGAGGACCCCCACCAGATCACCGTCCACCTGGACGCGATCCTCGCCGACCGCGGCATCACCCTGGTCGAGCTGGCCGAACGCGTGGGCGTGACTCCCGTGAACCTGTCCATCCTGAAGAACGGCCGCGCGAAGGCGATCCGGTTCACCACCCTCAGCGCCCTGTGCCGCGAACTCGACTGCCAGCCCGGCGACATCCTCTCCCACACCAAGGACTGAGGCCCCGTGACGGCGACACATAGCGACCACCAGACGCGACAACCGCAACCGTCGGACGCAACGGCCTCAGCCCCTACAGCAACCACCAACAAGGCAAACCGTCGCGATTGCGAGCGAAGCCAGGTTCGAGCCTGCGAGAACCTGATCGCCGAGTGAGCCGCCAGGCGAACCGAGGCGATGCAGCAATCGCACATGTTTCTGGGGGTGGTCGGCGCCCCCAAGGCGCCGGCCGCCCCCAGAAACATAATAAATGGTGCGAGCGACGCCAGGTTCGAGCCTGCGAGAACCTGATCGCCGAGTGAGCCGCCAGGCGAACCGAGGCGATGCAGCAATCGCACGTGTTTTTTGGGGGGGGGGGGGCGGCGGCCCCGGC
>NZ_JBFARL010000425.1:0-2069 GCF_040674655.1 Actinomadura sp. NPDC049753
GCGCGGGGCCGGCGACGGAGGCACCTGGAGGCGGGCCGCCCTGCTGACGCGCGCGGACCCGTTCAGCACGCGGGACGCGGTGGCCGGCGACACGCCGGCCAGCTGCGCGACGTGGGCGAGGGTGGGCGGTCGGTCGGGGAGGGCGGGGTCGTGCGGGGGGTGGGTGACGGTCACGCTTTCGGCACTCCCTTCGGGGGTTCCCGGCCTTTCGAGGGGGTGGACCGGGTCGGGAGTAGTGGGAGCGCTCCCAAGAATCTGATCGGACGCGCATCGTGTCAAGGGTCGCGACGAAACCGAATTCGAGGCCGCCCGGACCCGCCGCTCACCGCGCGCGCAAGGCGCCGTGAAAGTTCGTGAAAGGAATGGAACAAGGCTTCCCTCCCGCGTCCGGGCCGTTCTACGTTCACCGCAGTCCAGGAGTGGGAGCGCTCCCAAGCCCAATCACCCGACGTGAAGGCGGAGATCCATGAGATCGCTTTCCCCGCGCACCGCGGCGGTGGCCGCGCTGACCGGCGCGATCTGCGCGGCGGGCTCGCTCGTCGCGGGAACCGGGACCGTGCTCGGCGCGCGGCCGGCCCGCGCCGCCGTCTCCTGCGAGGTCGGCTACACCACCAACGACTGGGGCACCGGATTCACCGCCGCCGTCACGATCACCAACCGGGGCCCGGCCGTGACCGGCTGGACGCTGACCTACTCCTACACCGGGAACCAGCGCCTCACCGGCGGATGGAACGGCCGGTGGACGCAGTCGGGCACGACCGTCACGGTCGCCAACGAGAGCTGGAACGCGGCTCTCGCCACGGGCGTGTCCGTGCAGGCCGGGGCGCAGTTCTCCTACAGCGGCTCGAACGCCGCGCCGACCGCCTTCGCGCTCAACGGGACCCCCTGCAACGGCGGCGAGCCCACCACCGAGCCCCCGACGACTCCCCCGCCCGGCGACCCGGCGCCCAAGCTGAAGGTCTCCGGCAACACGTTCGTGAACGCCGCCGGCGCCGCGGTGCGCCTTCGCGGGGTGAACCGGTCCGGCGGCGAGTTCGCCTGCGTCCAGGGCAACGGGATCTGGGACGGCCCGATGGACGCGGCCTCCGTCGCAGCGATCAGGAACTGGAATGTCAACGCGGTCCGGGTGCCGCTCAACTCCGACTGCTGGCTGGGCTTGGACAACGTCGATCCCGCCTACCGCGGATCCGCCTACCAGAACGCCGTGAAGAATTACGTGGGCCTGCTCGAAGAGAACGGCATCACGCCCATCCTGGAACTGCACTGGAGCCGCGGATTGTGGACGGGCTATGACAGCCATTGCCAGACCGCGGCCGCGGAATGCCAGAAACCGATGCCGGACGCCCGGTACGCACCGGAATTCTGGAAGCAGCTCGCCACCGCCTACAAGGGCGACACGGCGGTCGTGTTCGACCTGTTCAACGAGCCTTACCCGAACAACCTCCAGGTCATGGACTACGCCCAGTCATGGAAGTGCTGGCGTGACGGCGGCTCGGCCTGCACGGGCCTGACCTACGAGGCGGCCGGGATGCAGGACCTCCTCGACGCCGTCCGCTCCACCGGCGCGCAGAACGTCGTCATGGTCGCGGGCAGCAGCTACTCCAACGACCTCGGCCAGTGGCTCGCGCAGAAACCGTCCGACCCCACCGGGAACCTGGCGGCCGCGTGGCACTCCTACAACTTCAACTACTGCAAGGACGCGTCCTGCTGGGACCAGCAGATCGCGCCCGTCGCCGCGCAGGTCCCGCTCGTCGCCGGCGAGATCGGCGAGAACACCTGCGGCCACTCCTACGTCGACGCGCTCATGTCCTGGCTGGACGCGCGCGGAGCGTCCTACCTCGGCTGGACGTGGAACACCTGGGACTGCTCCAGCGGCCCGTCGCTGATCAGCTCCTACGACGGCACCCCGACCGCGTACGGCGCCGGACTGCGCGACCACCTGCGCTCCGCTCCCTGACCCACCGCAAGAGAGCCCACCCCAACCAGATGGAGGAATCCGGATGAAACATCCCTCCGCGCGCGGCGGGCGCGGCGCCCAGCGCCGCCGCCCCGGGGGCCGCGCGGCGGGC
>NZ_JBFARL010000426.1:0-2024 GCF_040674655.1 Actinomadura sp. NPDC049753
GGAGGCAGCGCGCACGCGCTGACCACGCCGCTGCTGACCAAGGCGGACGGGTCCAAGTTCGGCAAGACCGCGGGCGGCGAGACCTACTGGCTCGTGGCCACCAAGAACCGCACCCCAGGCAGCATCCCGAGGCTCACCGCCCTGTTCAAACGCCTGGCCGGCAAGGCGGCCGAGCGCCGCCGCCACGTCCCGCAGGGGACCGGGCCGCAGCGCGTAGACGCGGCGCTGGCCCGCCCGCTGCGAGGTGACGACGCCGGCGCGCTCCAGCGTCTGCAGATGCTTGGTCGTCTGCGGCTGGCGCGCGCCGGCGAGCTGCGCCAGGACGCCGACCGGGCGCGGCCGCTCGGCCAGCAGGGCCACGAGCCGCCACCGGACCGGATCGGCCAGAGCGTTGAGGATCTCCTCCATGGGCCCAATCATTCCCCGCGACGAATATTCCTGTCAAGGAATACTTTGAGGTGTGAGAGGGGAGGGGGAACGAGGGAGGGCTGGCGCAGCGGAGACGGCCCGCAAGGAGGCGCGAACGCCAAGGCCCCGGCGGGATCAACCCGCCGGGGCCTTGGCGTCAAGCCGGTGTGGTGGTCGCCTCACGGCGAAAGGCACAACGAAGCTCCAGCCCGGACCGCATGGGACCGGCGGTATTCCCCGAAGGCATCAGGTAGAGCCCGGGGGACACATGCCACACCGACGCACCCACTCTAGCGGCTCCGCGCCAGTGCCTCCTCCACCGCCACCCCGCACGTGAAGTTCACCTCACCCCGCGGTGAGGGTCGCCTGCGCCCGTGCACCGCCCCGCCGGGAGAAGCGTCCACGAATATGAGTCGATGCGTGGAAACGCGGGGAGACCGGCAGGTCCACCGCGCGAGGCCCGCACCGACCGCACACGAACCGGCGGCCAGACCCGGCACAGACGAGGGGACGGGGCAGTGCGCACCACGTGGACGGGGACCACCAGGCCTGCGGGCGGCGAAACCAGGAACGGCGACGGCGGCCTGGAGGCGGCCTGGGATCTGGCCGCCGGCCCCCGCGCCCCGGCGCAGGCCCGCGCGCTCACCCGCCGGTCACTGCGCCGCTGGCGCGTCACCGGCCCCGACGACGTCGACGACGTCGTCCTCATCGTGGACGAGCTCGTCGCCAACGCCGTCGTGCACGGCACCGGACCCGTCCGCCTGGGCCTGCGCCTGGAGGCCGCCCCCGCCGGGGTCCGCCTCACCGGCGAGGTCGGCGACGCCGACCCCCGCGCGCCCGGCGTGCCCGCCGGGCCGCCCCCCGTGCTGGACTGGGCCGAGGCCGGCCGCGGCCTGCTCCTGGTCGCCTCCCTGGCCACCGAGTTCGGCACCCGGCCCGCGCCGCCGGGCAAGACCATCTGGTTCACCCGCGAACTGGACCCCCTCGACGCCCCCGCCCTCACCCTCGGCGCCCCGGCCCGCTGACACCCCCGGCCCGCTGACACCGGCGGGCAGGGGTCAGGCCTGCAGGGGGCAGCGGTCCACCACCCACACGTCCTCGTCCTCGCCGTCGGGCGGCAGCGGCGGCTCGTCGGCGAGCCGGTCCAGATGCCACTCGATGTGGGCGAGCGGGCCCCGCCAGCCCGCCAGCAGGTCGGCCAGCGGGCGCGGCGGGCCCGGCGGCCCGTAGGGGCGCGGGTCGGGCAGCTCGGCCTCCCACAGCGCGTCGTCGCACTCGGCCGCCCAGTGCGCCACCGCCTCCAGCACCTGCTGCAGATCGCGCGCCAGATCGCCCAGCGAACGCAGCGCCATCGCGTCCTGGATCATCCGTTCCCGCGCGTCGTAGGGCAGGTCCCGCCCGAAGGCCGGCGGGAACGGCGGCGGGCGGCCCTCCAGCACCGGCTCCCGGCCCGTCGCCGCCGACCGGATCGCGGCCGCCTGCCACCGCGTCCACTCCGCCAGATGGCCCAGCACCCCTCGCAGCGCCGCCGCGCCCTCGCCGCCCGATGATGTCCTGCAGCGACGGTGCGAGGACCAGCTCCATCACGATCCAGGGCCGGTCCGACACCTCGACGA
>NZ_JBFARL010000427.1:0-1967 GCF_040674655.1 Actinomadura sp. NPDC049753
TGAACTTGTTGTGCATGCGCGAGTAGTTGTCGCCGACCTTCCGGTTGGCGGCGCATCCGCGAGTGGATATGTAGCGCCCGCTCTGCTTCGGGAACCCGCCGGCGCCGTCCGTGACCCGCTGCCCGCACGTCCGCACCGCATCGGGCGAGTCGGCGAACGCCGCCGTCAGCTCCCGGTACTGCGGCATGCCGATCTCGCTGCCGTTGATGACGACCCTGACCTTGACGCCCCGCCCCTTCGCCCTGCTGAGAGAGGTCACGATCTTGCTCTGGCTGAAGTAGTACAGCGGGAGCCGGATCGTCGCCCCGCGCGGCGCGGCGTCGATGAGGGCCTTGGCGTGATCGGAGATCACCGTGTTGTCGTCCTCGGTGAACTTCACATAGTCGTCCACCTGATCGAGAGCGATGGGAATCGCCTCATTCGGCGGATCGGCGTGCACCGGACCGGCCGGGAGCGCGGCACTCGCGAAAGCGAGCGCACTGAGAGCGACGGGCACCTTGAGGGGGAGCTTGCTGGATATCTTCAGCCTTCCGGTAGGGATTCGAGCCTCGCTGTTGGATGGCTTGTGACCGATGTCACATCCGCTGTCTTGTCAGTGAGGCTAAAACCCTCCGAACCCTCAACTAGGGCCCTAGGACCCTAGGACCGCACAGCGGGGACCCCAACCCGAACACCTCACGCCCAAACACCAGCGCTGCCACTGCTGGCAAAGGCCAGAACGCCCCCGCGCAGCTCACCGGTGTCGATGACCTCGCCGGTCCCCTCCGGTCGTCCGGGCGGGCATCGCACTCCTAGCTAATCGCCGTCCTTGAGAGCGTCCTCGATACGGCCGTTCCACATGTGCTCGTGGCCGTCGATGCACCCGGCGTAGACCCGTAGCAGGACGTCGACGCCGTGCCCAGCGCGGCGGGCGACCTTGGGCGCCGGGACGCCGGCGTTCAGGGCGAGTGTGACGCCGTTGTGGCGGAGGTCGTAGGGCCGTCCGGCCAGGGGTGAGGCCGCCTGCGTGGGCGTGAGCGCCATGGCGCGGGCGAGCTGCCAGACGCGTCCGTACACGCTCTCGGAGAGTGGCCCCCCGCGACCGCCGGAGAACAGCCGACCGTCCGGCGCCGTCCCATGCTCGGCCAGGTGACGACGCAGCAGCCGGACGAGTTCAGGCGGGATGGGGACGGGCCGAGCGATTTTCTTTGCTCGGTGCTCAACTGTCGTTCCTCGTGGCTTGTCCCGGTGTCCGTCCACTCCGACCCGACGCGGGGCGAGTTGCCGGTGAGCAAGAGCTGGCCCCATCCCTCGTGGCAGGTCGATGCAGTCGCCCTTACGCAGGACTTTGGCCTCACCGGGTCGCATGTAGGCGTAGTAGAGGCAGCCGTAGAACGCGGTGAGTTCGGGTCGCTTGTCCTCGATCGCGGCCAGGAGTGCTCGGACCTCGCGGGCACGTCATCCGCGAGCTGATCGTCGCGATCGACGATGACGCCCGTCGCCTGGCCTACTCCGTCGTGGAGGGTGCGCGGCCACCGACGGAGCATCACCACGCTTCGTTCGAGGTTCGCCCGGAAGGCGCCCGGGCCGGTCGACTGATCTGGACCACTGACGTGCTTCCGCATGCCCTCGCCGCCGAGATTCGCATTCGGGTCGAACGCGGTGCGGTAGAGATGAAACGGGCGATCGAAGCTTCCTACGGCTGACGCGTCCATCCGTCCTGCGCGGAGTCGCCTTACGCTGGTCCACTGACAAGAAGGAACCCCCGGCAGCAGCGTGCCGGGGGTCCCGCTCGGCTGGACGGTCCGGCGTGGGTACCCGGACCGCTTCTTAGATCAGCAGGCCAAGGCCTGGCAGTGCTGACTGGTTCGTTGAACGTCCTGCTGGTGTGCCGGTCGCCTAAGCTAGGCGGCCGTCACTTGGTGTCGGAGCTCTTGTGGGCGCCGCCGGTGGAGGGACCGCCCTTGAGGAAGTCCTCCAGGGGGCCG
>NZ_JBFARL010000428.1:0-1967 GCF_040674655.1 Actinomadura sp. NPDC049753
CTATCTCTCACCCGGCCGGCGCCGCCCCCCGCGGCGGCGAGCGCCGCGGCCGCCGCGAGCACCGCGATCAGCCTGCGCGGGCGCCGCCCCGGGGCCGGCGGCTCCGGACCCGCATACGGCCGGTGGAACGGCTCGACCGGACGCTGAAGGCCCACGCCGCACTCCTCACTCCCGTCCCGTCGACCGTTCCCGCCACCCGTCAACGTAACCAGGGCCGCGCCGCCTGACCAGGCCCCCTCGCGGTGCCGTTCGTCAGACCCGGTGGTCACAATGAAGGGATGCTGACAGCGGACATCGCGCGGACCTCGGAGGCGGTCGCGGGCACCTCGGGCCGCAAGGCCAAGGTGTCGGCGCTCGCGGAGTGCCTGCGCGCGGCCGATCCGGGCGAGGCCGCGACCGTGGTCGCCTACCTGTCCGGAGAGCTGCCGCAACGCCAGATCGGGGTGGGGTACGCCGCGCTGCGCGACCTTCCGCCGCCCGCCGCGGAACCGTCCCTGACCGTGTCCGAGGTCGACGCGGCGTTCGACGAGATCGGCGCCGTGTCCGGGCCGGGCTCGGTCGCCCGGCGGCGCGAGCTCCTTGCGGCGCTGTTCGGCCGCGCCACCGCCGCCGAGCAGGGCTTCCTCGTCAGGCTGCTGGCGGGCGAGCTGCGCCAGGGCGCGCTGGACGGGGTGATGGCCGAGGCGATCGCGTCGGCCGCCGGGGTGCCCTCCGCCGAGGTCCGGCGCGCGTTCATGCTGCGCGGCTCGCTCGGCCCGGTCGCGACGACCGCCCTCGCGGAGGGGGTGGACGGGCTGCGCGCGTTCACGCTGGAGGTGGGGCGGCCGGTCAAGCCGATGCTGGCCGCCGCCGCGCCCTCGGTCGACGAGGCGTTCGCCAAGCTCGGGGGCGAGGCGGCCGTCGAGTGGAAGCTCGACGGCATCCGCGCGCAGGTGCACGTGTCCGGCGACGGGGTCCGGGTGTTCACCCGGACGCTGGACGAGATCACCTCCCGGCTGCCCGAGGTGGTGGAGGCGGTGCGGGGGCTGCCCGTCCACGAGGCCGTGTTCGACGGCGAGCTGATCGCCCTGCGGCCGGACGGCCGCCCCCACCCGTTCCAGGTCACCTCCGCCCGCACCGCGACCCGCACGGCGAAGGACACCGAGCCGGTGCCGCTGGCCGTCTTCCTGTTCGACGTGCTGTACCTCGTGGAGGCCGGCGACGCCCCTCCGCAGGGCGCGCGCGGCGAGGACCTGCTCGACGCGCCCGGGGCCGAGCGGTACGCCGCGCTCGCGCGGGTCGTCCCCGAGGAGCTGCGGATGCCCCGCGCGGTCACCGCCGACCCCGCCCGTGCCAAGGAGATCTTCGACGAGGCCGTCGCGCGCGGCCACGAGGGCGTCGTCGTCAAGGCCCTCGACACCCCGTACACGGCCGGGCGGCGCGGCGCGGGCTGGATCAAGGTCAAGCCCCGGCACACCCTCGACCTCGTGGTCCTCGCCGTCGAGTGGGGGCACGGCCGCCGGCAGGGCCTGCTGTCCAACCTGCACCTCGGCGCCCGCGACCCCGAGACCGGCGGCTTCGTCATGCTCGGCAAGACCTTCAAGGGGCTCACCGACGAGCTGCTCGCCTGGCAGACGCGGAGGCTGCGCGAGCTGGCCGTGCGCGAGGACTCCTGGACGGTGCACGTCCGGCCCGAACTGGTCGTCGAGATCGCGTTCGACGGCGTCCAGCACAGCCCCCGCTACCCCGGCGGCATCGCGCTGCGGTTCGCCCGCGTCCTGCGGTACCGGCCCGACAAGTCGGCCGCCGAGGCCGACACGATCGACACCGTCCGGGCCGTCGCCCCCGTCATGGACTGAGCGGCGTCACGGGCTGAGCCCGGGGGCCTGCGCGGGCGGATGCTCCCCGGTCGGCGGCTCGTCGGTCCACCAGCCTCGGGCAAGACCAGCTTCGTTCGGGCACTGATCGCGCGCCAGCAGATCGACGCG
>NZ_JBFARL010000429.1:0-1908 GCF_040674655.1 Actinomadura sp. NPDC049753
CGTGCAGTTCTGGTCGCTGGTCCCGGCCATCGTCGATCAGGACGGGAAGAGGCCCCGTGACCGGAGCGGGTCACGGGGCCGTTTCCGTGGTGGCCGGTTACCGGACGGGCGGGTTGGCGTTCTTGAGCAGCTCCTGGAACTGGGCGGAGAACCAGTGCCCGGACAGCGGGGCGTCCGCCAGCGCACCGCTCATGTTGTTGTTGTTGCGCGGGTTGCCGGTGTACGTGGGGTCGCACATCCGGTCGAAGCCCTTGCCCTCGTCGTTCGGGATCTCCTTGCTGGCGCCGTCCGACTCACCCGGGGGCTTCATCCACACGTAGGCGTCGATGCCCGCGGCGGGGGCCGCCTTGGGCCGCTCGCCGAGGCCCGCGCCCGCCTGGTTGCACCAGTTGCCGAGGTGGATGCGCCGGTCGGTCCGGCTGCCGTCCACGTAGGCGTCCACGCTGGTCTTCGGGCCGGGACCGGTCGGGCGGTTCGCGCCGCCCCAGCCGTTGCGGCTCGTGTCGATGAGCATGCCGATGCCCGAGTCGAACCCGTCCTTGACGAGTTCCTGCCGGAACGCCTGCGCGTAGGAGAGCTCGTCGACGTACCGGTTCCAGTCGACCCACTTGGACTGCCGGACGGACGTGCCGTTCACGGTGTCGTTGATGGTGAAGTAGGGCTCCTGCAAGGCCCCGTAGTTGGCGGTGTTGGTGATGAACCCGGCGACGTTGTTCTTGGAGCCGGACGCCTGCGCGACGGTCGCGAGCAGCTGCGCGGTCGGGCCGAAGTTGTCGTCCCAGCCGATCCAGCCGTGGTGGCCTACGTCGAGGTAGTTGTAGACGTTGGAGATGGCGCCGAGCTTCTGCAGCGCGTAGGCGATGCCCTTCTCGTAGTTGCCGTTGGCCTTCATCGTGTCGCAGGCGGGGGTGGCCGTCGGCCGGCTCCCGGCGTTCGTGATCAGGTTCGGCAGCGAGTCGATCTCCACGACCGTGACGATCCGCAGGCCCGCGTACTTCGCGTCGCCGAGGATCTGCGCGATCGGGTCGATGAACTGCGTCTTGTACTTGTCGAGGTCGTCCGGGCCGAGTTCGCCGTTGGAGGCCAGCGCGGAGCAGTCACGCCCGGGCAGGTCGTAGACGACGAGCTGGACCACACCGGCGCCCTGGTCGAGGGCCTTGTCGAGGTGGGCGCGCAGGCCCATGGAGCCGTTCGCCCCCTGGATCGCGGCGATCCTGTCCAGCCACACGCCGGTCGGCTGGTTGGAGACCGCGCTGCCGCCCGGCTCGGCCGCGGCCTTGGCCGACCACTCGGGGTTCACGTACGCCTTCACCCCCGCGTAGGGGTTGTCGACGCGGTTGCCCGGAGGCGGATCGGTGGGCGGGTCGGTGGGCGGGTCGGTCGGTCCCGCCGACCCGGTGCAGACGGTCCCGTTCAGCTTGAACTGGGCGGGTGCCTGGTTGGCGCCGGAGTAGGTGCCCTGGAAGCCGGGGTTGGCCGTCGCGTTGGTCGCCAACGTGGTGGCCCAGCTCGGGTTCTTCACGGTGACGTGCTTGCCGGACTGGGTGAACGTCCCGTTCCAGCCCGAGGTCACCTGCTGGTTGCCGGCGAAGTCCCACTCCAGCGTCCAGCCGCCGCTGATCGGGTCGCCGAGGTTGGTGACCGTCACGGAGGCGGTGAAGCCCGTGCCCCAGTCGTTCGTCGTGTAGTCGACCTTGCAGCCGGCGGCCGCGCTGGCCTGGGCCTGGGCCAGCGCGACCGTGCCTGAGGCGAGCAGCAGGGCCGCCGAGCCGGCCGCCGTGCCGCGGCGCCGGGCGGCCCGGCCCGCCCGCGCGGCGGGGGGGTTGATCCGGGTTCCTCCCTCTGGGTGGGGGGGGGTGTCTTGGGGGGGGGGAGGGTGCGGAGCGCAGGGGGGGGCGCAGGACCGCG
>NZ_JBFARL010000430.1:0-1899 GCF_040674655.1 Actinomadura sp. NPDC049753
CGCGCACGCCGTCCCGAACGCGCTGGCCGCGGCCG
This sequence comes from Actinomadura sp. NPDC049753, assembly GCF_040674655.1. Lineage (NCBI taxonomy): Bacteria > Bacillati > Actinomycetota > Actinomycetes > Streptosporangiales > Thermomonosporaceae > Actinomadura > Actinomadura sp. NPDC049753. The sequence goes on from NZ_JBFARL010000430.1 coordinate 36, forward strand.
CGGCGGCGCGTGCGGCGGGGCTCGCGACCGGAGCGGTCGCCGAGGCGCTCTCGGCGGCCGTGCCGGTCAGCCGGTGGCGGATGGAGGTCACCGAGCGGGCCGACGGGGTGACCGTGGTGAACGACGCCTACAACGCCAACCCCGACTCGACCCGCGCCGCGATCGACGTGCTCGTTCACCTGGCCCGCGGCCGCCGCGCCTACGCGGTGCTGGGCGAGATGGCCGAACTAGGTGACTCTTCCGTGGCGGAACATGCCAGGATCGGGCAGCATGTCGCGCGCAGCGGGATCGCCGGGTTCGTGGTGGTCGGTGCGAACGCGGCGGCGATGGCCGAAGGGGCCGGGCAGGTGGCGTCATGGACGGGAGAGTGCGTACAGGTGGATGACGTCGGCGCGGCGGTGACCGTGCTCAGGGAGCGGCTGGCGCCGCGGGACGTCGTGCTGGTGAAGGGCTCCCGCGTGGCCGGCCTGGAACGGGTGGCCGAGGCGATCCTCGCGGAGGACGGCCGATGACCAACATCATCATCGCCGCGGGGATCGCGCTGATCTTCGTCGGGGTCGGCACGCCGGTGTGGATCCGCATCGTCAACCGGCTCGGCTACGGCCAGATGATCCGCGACGAGGGCCCCGAGGCCCACCTGAACAAGCGCGGCACCCCCACGATGGGCGGGACGGTCTTCATCGTCGGCTCGCTCGTCGGCTACGCGGCCGCGCACCTGTTCACCGGGGAGGCCCCCACCATCTCGGGGATCCTGGTGCTGTTCCTGATGACGGGCCTCGGCCTCGTCGGGTTCGTGGACGACTACATCAAGGTGTTCAAGCAGCGCAGCCTCGGGCTGCGCAGCGGCGCCAAGATGATCGGCATCATCCTCGTCGGCGTCGTGTTCGCGGTCGCGTCGCTGAACTTCCCCAACGGCTACGACGTCACCCCCGCCGACCCCCACCTGTCCTTCCTGCGCGACTTCGGCCCCTCGATCGGCCCGTACCTGTTCGTGGTGTGGGCGCTGCTGCTCATCGCGGCCATGTCCAACGGCGTGAACCTCACCGACGGCCTGGACGGCCTCGCGGCGGGCCCGGCCGGCATGGTGCTGGCCGCCTACGTCATCATCGGCAACTGGCAGCTGCGCAACAGCTGCGCCGCCAGCCTCGTCCCCAACTGCTACAGCGTCCGCGACCCCCTCGACCTCGCGGTGGTCGCCGCGGCCGTGCTCGGCGGCGTGTTCGGGTTCCTGTGGTGGAACGCCCCGCCCGCGAAGATCTTCATGGGCGACACCGGCTCGCTGGCCCTCGGCGGCGTGCTGGTCGGCCTGGCGATCCTCACCCGCACCCAGCTGCTCCTGGCCATCCTGTGCGGGCTGATCGTGATGATCACGCTGTCGGTGATCATTCAGGTCGGCGGGTTCAAGATGACCGGCAAACGCGTGTTCAAGATGGCCCCGCTGCAGCACCACTTCGAGCTGTCGGGCTGGGCCGAGACCACGATCGTCGTGCGCTTCTGGCTGATGTCCGCGCTGTTCGTGGCGATCGGCATCGGCCTGTTCTACCTGGAATGGATGCCGAAGAAGTGAACGAGCGCCCCTGGGAGGGCCGCCCCTGGGACGGCCAGAGCGTGTGCGTGGCCGGGCTCGGCGTGTCCGGCCGCGCCGCCGCCCGTGTCCTCGCCGCGCGCGGCGCCCGCGTCACCATCGTCGACGCCCGCGACGGCGAGGAGCAGCGCGGCCACGCCGCCGAGCTGGAGGCCCGCGGCGTCGCGGTCCGGCTCGGCGACGGCGAGTCCCTCCCGGCGGACGCCGGCCTCGTCTCCACTGCCCGCCGATGGGCATCCTGCGCCCGGCCGCCCGCATCCGCGCGCTCCGCGAGCGTCC
>NZ_JBFARL010000431.1:0-1885 GCF_040674655.1 Actinomadura sp. NPDC049753
CGGCCGCGCCCACGGGCGGCGGCGACGCGCACGCCTCGCTGCGCAAGGTGCTCGGCTACGCGGGCACCGAGATCGTCGAGGCCGCGTGCGCGCGGGCTGACCGGCGCGGCGCTGCTGGCGAGCGCGGACCTCATCGCGCTGCGCCTGCCGGTCGCGGTGCCGGTCGGCGTCGTCACCGGCGTCCTCGGCGGCGTGTACCTGGCATGGCTGCTGTCGGTGTCCGGGCGGCGTTGACGGACCCGGTCCTCGCAATTAGGTTAGCCTTACCTAAGTTGAGAGGAGTTCCGTGCTGACCTGGGATGAGCTCCACGCCGCGCTGGCCGAGGTGCTGGGCGAGCGCGCGGAGGCGGACGACAACCTCATCGAGCTGGGCATGGACTCGATCCGGCTCATGCAGCTCACCGGCCGGCTCCGGCGCCGCGGCGTCGAGATCCGCTTCGCCGAGCTGGCCGAACGTCCGACGCTCACCGGCTGGTGGGAACTGCTCACCGAGAAGGGCCAGGCGGAGGCGTCGGCCGGGCCCGCGCCGCGAACAGGCGCGGACGCCGGCGACGCCGCCGTCGAACCGGACGAGCCCTTCGCACTGGCGCTGATGCAGCACGCGTACTGGATCGGCCGCGACTCCGGGCAGGAGCTCGGGTCCGTCGCCGCCCACCTGTACGTAGAGCTGGACGGGCGCGCGATCGACCCGTCCCGCTTCGAGGCGGCCGTGGGCGCCCTGGTGCGGCGGCATCCGATGCTGCGCGCGGCCGTCCGCGACGACGGGACGCAGCAGATCCTGCCCGAACGTCCCGGTCCGCTCGTCACCGTCCACGACCTGCGCTCGTCGGACGACCCGGACGCCGAGCTGGAGCGCGTCCGGGACGAGATGTCGCGGCAGCGGCTCCCCATCGAGGACGGCCGCGTCTTCGACGCCCGGCTCAGCCTCCTCCCGGGCGGCGCGGCGCGGCTCCACCTGGACGTCGACATGGTCGCCGCCGACGCGATGAGCTACCGCGTCATGCTGGCCGACCTCGCCGCCCTGTACGAGGGCGAGACGCTCGCGCCGATCCGCTACGGCTACGCCCGCTACCTCGCCGACGACCCCCGCGCGCAGGCCCGCGCCGCCGACCGCCGCTGGTGGGCTGACCGCCTCGCCGGCCTCCCCGGCCCGCCCGAGCTGCCGGTCGTCCCGGAGCCGGGGGACCGCGTCGAGCGCAAGCACCACTGGCTGCCGCCGGACGCCAAGGACCGCTTCGTCTCCCGCGCCCACGCCGAGGGCGTCACCCCCGCCATGGCGCTCGCGGCGGTGTTCGCCGAAGTGATCGGCGCCTGGTCGGCGACGCCGCGGTTCCTGCTCAACCTGCCGCTGTTCCACCGCGAGCCCGTCCACCCCGACGTCGACCAGGTCGTCGGCGACTTCACCGGATCCATCCTGCTGGAGGCCGACCTCACCGAGGACCTCCCGTTCACCGGGCGGGCCCGCGCGCTCCAGGCGAACCTGCACACGGCCGGCGCGCACAGCGACTACTCGGGGCTGGAGGTGCTGCGGGACCTGTCGCGGCTGCGCGGGGAGCAGGTGCTCGCCCCGATCGTCTACACCAGCGCCCTCAACCTCGGCGAGCTGTTCGGCGACCGCGTCCGCGAGCTGTTCGGCGAACCCGGATGGATCATCTCGCAGGGACCGCAGGTGCTGCTGGACGCGCAGGTGACCGAGGTGTCCGGCGGCCTGCTGCTGAACTGGGACGTGCGCCTGCCCGCGTTCCCGGACGGCGTCGCGGAGGCGATGTTCGACGCCTACACCGCCGCGATCACCCGGCTCGGCGCGCCCGGCGCCGACTGGGACGCGCCCCTCGCCATCGCCGCCGCGCCCGACCGGCTCCGCGTCCGGCACGGGCTGAACGCG
>NZ_JBFARL010000432.1:0-1875 GCF_040674655.1 Actinomadura sp. NPDC049753
GCGCGCCCGGCCCCGCGACGGGCGGTGACCGAGCGCGCCAGGAGGACGCACGCCGCCACGACGGCGATCGCGCCCAGCACGATCGCCAGGTTGCGGCCGTAGGGCAGCGGGAGGCGGGACGGCTCGTCGTCGCGGCGCCCGTAGCCCAGCACGGCGGGGATCGCGACCACGGTGACGCAGGCGCCGATGACCAGCGCGGCGCGCACGACGCGCCGCCGGCCGGCGGGCACCAGGCCGGTGAGCGCCCCCGCGGCGAGCACCGCCGGGACCAGGACGGCGTCGTGCAGGACGGCGGCCCCGACGAACCACTTCGCCCATGCGGCGAGGGCGACCTCGTCCACGATCCCGCGCAGCCCGACGGCGATGAGCGCCAGGCCCGCCGCGTACGCCGCCGCCTTCGAGACGGTCCGCGCGTTCACGACACCACCAGCCGGTGGACCCATTTGGTCTGCATGACCCCGGGCCGGTTCGGGGCGATGAGACGGCAGGGGTGGCCGTGGTCGAGGGCGAGGGGGACGCCGTTCATACCGAGGGCCAGCAGCGTCAGCGGGTCGCGCCAGTGCGGCGGGGCGACCATCGAGGTGCGGTAGAGACCGTGCTGCTGCAGCGACTCCACCAGCACCTGCGCGTCGTCGGCGACACCGGCCAGGCGCAGGACGTCGCGCAGCCGCACGCCCCGCCAGACCGCCTCCACGCTCCAGCCCTCCACGCAGGAGATGGGCAGCCGCGCGGTGTGCTGCGGCAGCGCGCGCAGGTCGGCCAGGGACAGGGTGACCTCCCGCGCGACCCGGCCGGTGACGGTGAGGCGCCAGCGGGGGTCGCGTGCCTGGGCGGTGACGCCGGTCGCGGCGGCCGACTTGTTGACCGGGACATCCTGCGGCCCGGTGCCGGGGCGGCGCGGCGCCAGCACCGCCAGCGGCGCCAGCGGGGTGACCGCCTCACCCACCGTGGTGAGCGCGACGACGCCGCTCGCGCCGGCGACGGTGAGCAGGAAACCGCGGCGCCCGACGCCGTCCTCGGGGCGGGTCATGACGGTGCGGCGCGCCTTGGCCCACTGGTCGGCGATGTGGATGACCAGCGCGCCGGCGAGGATGTAGGCCGTCCAGTAGTGCGCGGTGGTGAAGTAGAACCGGAACGCGTACCAGTAGGCGATGTTCAGCACCCCGGTGACGAACTGGAACAGCGCCGCGCCGACCAGGACGAACACCAGCAGCCGCTGTATGCCGTGGACGAGGGAGCGCACCGGCGGCCACTGCCACAGCCGCGGGTAGACCGTCCACAGCTTGGCCAGCAGCAGCGGGACGGTCGCCAGGCCGCCGATGACGTGCACGCCCTGGGTGACCCGGTACAGGTTCACCGGACGCGACGGCCACAGCATCCACCCGGCGGGCTGCTGCATGAAGTGGCTGACCAGCCCGGTCCCGAAGGAGACCAGGACGCTGACGCCGAGGGCGATGCCGAGCCAGGACGCGACCCGCTCGTCGTGCAGGCGGCTGGTGAACCGTCCCGGGACGCCGCGCAGCACGGCGGCCGGCGCGGGCGGCCTGCGCCGGCCGGATGCGGGTCTCATGGGCGTCCCTCCTCGGTGCGCAGGGCGACGAACCACCGGTCGGCGTCCTGCCAGGACTCGGTCACGGTCGCGGCGCACAGGGCGGCCAGCCCGTCGACGGCGTCGGCGGACACGTGCGCCCACGGGAACCATTCGCCGACCGAGCGGTCCGAGCGCAGCCGCGCTGGCCCGCCGGGGCCTGCCGGTGCTGGGCATCGACCTGGCCCCCTCCGCGGTCGCGCTGACCGTCGCGGCGGGCGGCCCGGCCCTGTGCCGCGACGTGTTCGGCCGCGTGCCCGGCGCCGGGCGCTGGCGCACCGTGCTGC
>NZ_JBFARL010000433.1:0-1869 GCF_040674655.1 Actinomadura sp. NPDC049753
TGACCGACCGGGTGCTGGGCATCGACCTGCACCCGGTCGCCGTCGCGCTGGCCCGCGTCACCTATCTGCTGGCCATCGGCCGCGACCGCCGGGCCCCGCGGCCCCGCCTCGGCCGCAGGGCGCGGCAGAGGCACCCGCAGCGCCGCCAGCAGGTCGTCCAGGTCCCGGACCTCGGCGCCCCGCCCCGACAGCACCGCCGCCCCGATCCGGTCGAGCCGAAACATCCGGGGCCCGTCGCGCATGCGGCACCATCCCACCAGGTACTCCCCGTAGGGGGCCACGACCAGGCCGTGCGCCTCCACGTCGCGGAAGCTGCGCGCCCCCGCCCGGTCGGTGTAGGCCAGCCGCACGACGCGGCGGGCGCGGACCGCCTCGGCGAGCGTGTCGTGCACCGGGCCCATCAGCGACCCGACCTCGCTGAGCGGCTCGCGCGGGTCGGGGGCGGGCAGCGCGTACCCGCGGCCCTTGCGGGCCCGCACCGGCAGCCCGCCGTGCCTCAGCAGCTCCAGGTCGCGGCGGACGGTCCGCTCGCTGACCCCCAGCCGCGCCGACAGCACCGCCGGGTCCAGCGGCTCGGGCGAGGCCGCACGCAGCTCCGCGACGAGCGCCAGCAGCCGGTCCACGCGGTCCACGCCCCCATCGTGACCCCGCCCGCCCGCGAAACACCCTCCCGAAGGGGCTTAAAACCCTTACCGGCGCGGGGTTTCGGGCCCCGCGCCGGCCCCCTGCGGCACGCCGCGGGGTCAGCGGCCCGACAGCTCCACCGCCAGGCCCTGGAAGTCGGCCGCCGTCAGCGACAGCGCGCTGCCGATGGCCTGCGTGGCCTCCGCGCTGCCCAGATGCCGCGTCGCGGCGCGGTCCAGGTAGGCCTCCACGAGCCGCGCCCCGGTCAGCCGGCCCCGCGGGCGCAGCGAACCCACCTCGCGGTTCACCACCGCCCACGCGTCCGACCCCAGGCGCAGGCTGCGCTCCTCGGCCAGCAGCCGCACCAGCGCCGCGCGCGCCTGCGCGCCCGACAGGTCCGGCAGCCGCACCGCCCGCAGGTCGGTCACCAGCTCCGGCGACGCCGCCGACAGCTCCCCGACGCGGTCGGGCTCGCAGGTGCCCAGCAGGGCCGTGTCGTTCACGCCCTCAAGCCGCGTCCGGTACAGCACCGAGGCGTAGGCGGGGCCCTGCGACTCGTCCAGGATCAGCCCGTCCAGGCCGTCCAGCAGCAGGACGTGGCCCGCGTGCTCCTCCAGCGCCGCGCGCAGCCCGTCGGGGCCGTGCTCGCGCAGGTCCTCGGCGTGGACGGCGTGGACCTCGCCGCTGGAGGCCTCCACCTCCGCCAGCGCGCGAGCCGTCATCCGCGCGAGCCGCCGCTGCCCGCTGGAGGGCGCGCCGATCAGCAGCAGCGCCGGCGCCGACGCGCTCGACACCTCCTGCCCGCGCAGCCGCCGCGCCCACTTGCCGCGCCGCCGGACCTCGGTGATGACGCGCTCGATGTCGTCGGCGCCGCACAGGAACCGGATCCCGTAGGCCTCGGCGACCTGCGGGGCCGGCTCGGGCGCGGGCGCGGGCGGCAGCGGAGGCGGCGGCTCGGGCACCGGCGCCGGGGGCGGGGGCAGGTCCGCGTGCGGCGCGGGCGCCGGGACGGGGGAGGGCCGGGCGGGGGCCGGCGGCGCGTCCGAGCCGGGCCACGCCGGGCCGGGATCGAGCTGGGTGCGGAACGCGTCGGTGTCCAGCTGCGTCTCGTACGGTTCCGACGGCCACACCGGCTCCGGGACCGGCTCCCGCGCCGGCGGCGGCTCGGGGGCCTGCTCCCGCGCCGGGACGGGCGGCGGGGGAGGCGGGGGAGGCGGGATCCGCGGCGGCGGCGCGTCCGACCCG
>NZ_JBFARL010000434.1:0-1866 GCF_040674655.1 Actinomadura sp. NPDC049753
GGCCGGACGCCGCCAGGTCGGCGGCGGTGCGCCCCAGCGCGGTCGCGAGGACGGGCCCGGCGTGCGCCGCGCCCTCCAGGAGGACCTGGTCGGCGAGGTCGAGCGCGGCGTCGAGGCCGTCGCCGCCGGCCCTGGCCGAACCGCCCACCTCCAGCCGGATCTCCTCGCCCTCCAGGCCGCGCTCGTCGGCGGCGCGGAACGCCCAGACGGCCAGCACCGTGACCTCGCCGCGCACCGCCGCCACCGCGTCGGTGTGGACGTAGCCGAGCTCCCCCGGCACCAGGAACCGGACCGTGCAGGTCGGCAGCTCCACCTGCGCCACCGGCTCCCGCGCGGTGGGGCGGCGGATCTTCGCCGAGTACCCGGCGGTGAGGGCGCGGCGCGCGGCGGTGAGGGCGCGCCGCCCGAGGACGCGGGCGAGCGCGTCGTCGTCGAAGGCTCCCGGCGACCAGCCGGGCTCCGGCTCCCGCGCCTCGGGCGCCTCGGGCGCCTCCGGTGCGGCGGCGGTCCGCTGGTAGGCCAGGACGAGGCAGATCTGATGACGGCACGTGCCGGTCGCCGCGCAGGAGCACCGCGCGGCCTCCAGCCCCGCCCCGGCGGGCAGGGACGCCGTGGTGCCGTCGGGGAAGGCGCCGTCGACCCCGCCGTCCGGAGAGACGGTGATCTCGGGGCCGGCGCCGGCGTCCAGATCCTTGGCGGCGCGCTTGACCAGGCCGCGGTTGGCGAGGGCGGCGAGCGCGTCCGGGGTCAGCGCGAGCAGGTCGGCGCGGGTCACCGGCCGATCCGTTCCGCGACGAACTCGGCGAGCTGCCCCGGCGTCATCGCGCCGACGTGGGCGCCCTCGTCGGCGAGGCGCTGCGCCGTCCTCCGGTCGTAGGAGGGGTTGGCCTCCTCGTCGAGCGCCGCCAGCCCGAGCACCTGAGTGCCCTGCTGGACGAGCCGCCGCACCTCCTCGACGAGCCGCTGCTCGCTCCCGCCCTCGTAGAAGTCGGTGATGACCGCGACGATCGAGCGGCGGGGGTTCTCCACCAGGCCGGCCCCGTAGGCCACGGCCCGGCCGATGTCGGTGCCGCCGCCCAGCTGCACCTTCATCAGCAGCTCGGCCGGGTCGGTCACGTCGGAGCTGAGGTCGACGACGGAGGTGTCGAACGCGACGAGGTGCGTCTTGAGGCCGGGCAGGCCCCACAGGCACGCGGCGGTGACGGCGGCGTGCACCACGGACCCGAGCATGGAGCCCGACTGGTCGACGAGCAGGATCATCTGCCACTGCTCGACGTGCCGCCTGGTCCGGGACACGAACCTCGGGTTCTCGATGTAGAGGCGGCGCTCGTCCGGGCGGTAGTGGGCGAGGTTGGCGCGGACCGTGCCGTGGAAGTCGAAGTTGCGGGAGTTCTTCACGCGGCTGGGCCGCCGCGAGCGGGTGCCGTGGAACGCCTGCCGGACCTCGGTGGCCAGCCGCTCCATCAGCTGCCGGACGACGGTCTCCACGATCCGGCGGGCCAGCGCGAGGACCTCGGGGTTCATCAGGTGCTTGGTCCGCAGGACCGCGCGCAGCAGCGCCTCGTCCGGGTCGATGCGCTCCAGGACGGCCGGGTCGGTGACGATCTCGTGGATCTCGTACCGCTCGACGGCGTCGCGTTCGAGGCGCTCGATCGTCTCCTTGGGGAAGAGCCGGTGCACGGCGTCGAGCCAGTCGACGGTGGTGAGCTGGGACGGCCCGGTCCCGCCGGTGCGGTCGTCGGACCGGCCGGCCCCGGCGTCGCCGTCCCCGCCGGAGCCGCGCCGCACGCCGCGCCTGGCGAGCTCGGGGTCGCGCCCGTACAGCCAGCCGAGCGCCGCGTCCCGTTCGGCGGCCCCGCCGCCCAG
>NZ_JBFARL010000435.1:0-1851 GCF_040674655.1 Actinomadura sp. NPDC049753
CGGCGCGGGCCGCGGCGGCCGCGCAGCGGGACTGGGCGGCCCGCACCTACGAGGAGCGCGCCGCGGTGCTGCGCGCGGCGGGACGGCTGTTCGAGGAGCACGCCGCCGAGATCGGCGACTGGATCGTGCGGGAGGCCGGGTCGATCCCGCCGAAGGCGGAGCTGGAGACGCACTTCGCCGCGAGCCTGTGCTACGAGTCGGCGGCGCTGGCCTCGCACCCGCAGGGGCTGGTGCTGCCGTCGGCGCAGCCGCGGTGGAGCCTGGCGCGGCGCCGGCCCGCCGGGGTGGTGAGCGTGATCTCCCCGTTCAACTTCCCGCTGATCCTGGCGATGCGGTCGGTGGCGCCGGCGCTGGCGCTCGGCAACGCCGTGCTGCTCAAGCCGGACCCGCGCACGGCGGTGTGCGGCGGGGTGAGCATCGCGCGGATCTTCCAGGAGGCGGGGCTGCCGGAGGGGCTGCTGCACCTGCTGCCGGGCGGCCGCGAGGCCGGCGAGGCGGTGGTGGAGGCGCCGGAGGTGCGGGTGGTGTCCTTCACCGGCTCCACCGCCGCCGGACGCAGGATCGGCGAGGTGTGCGGGCGGCTCCTCAAGCGCGCCCACCTGGAGCTCGGCGGCAACAACGCGCTGATCGTGCTGCCGGGCGCGCGGGTCGCCGACGCGGTGTCGGCGGGCGCGTGGGGCGCGTTCCTGCACCAGGGGCAGATCTGCATGACCTCCGGGCGGCACCTGGTGCACGAGAGCCTGCACGCCGAGTACGTGGCGGCGCTGGCCGACAAGGCCGACAAGCTCCCGGTCGGCGACCCGGCGGCCGGGCCGGTCGCGCTCGGCCCCATCATCGACGGCGGGCAGCTCGCCCATGTCGACGAGCTGGTCAAGGCGACGGTCGCGGCCGGGGCGCGGCTGGCGGCCGGCGGCACCCACGAGGGCCTGTTCTACCGCCCGACCGTGCTGGACGAGGTGACGCCCGACATGCCCGCCTACGCGCAGGAGGTGTTCGGCCCGGTCGCGCCGGTGGTGCCGTTCTCCACGCCGCAGGAGGCGGTGGAGCTGGCGTCGGCCACCGAGTACGGGCTGTCGCTCGGCATCCTCGGCGACGTCGGGCAGGCGATGAAGATCGCCGACGCGGTGCCGGCGGGGCTGGTCCACATCAACGACCAGACGGTCAACGACGAGCCGGTCGTGCCGTTCGGCGGGGTGGCGGCCTCGGGCAACGGATCGCGGTTCGGCGGCCCGGACGCCAACATCGAGGCGTTCACCGAGACGCAGTGGGTCACGGTCCGCGGCGAGATCGCCACCTACCCCTTCTGACCTCCCCGGCCCCGTCCGATCGCCCGCCCGCCGCGCCGTGGCGCCCGGCCCGGCGGGTCTCTCCGCGGGTCGTAGGCTCGGAGCCGAGGAGGGCTGATGGGCCGCGATCCGGAGTACCTGGCGTTCCTGCGGGCCCGCCTCGCCGCACCCGGCGGGACGGGCCGCACGGTCGGCGACGCCCGCCGCGAGCACGCCGCCGACCTCGCCCGATCCCCGCGCCCGCCCGTCGGCACCGTGACCGATCTGACGCTGCCGGGGCCCGCGGGCCCGATCCCCGCCCGGCTCTACCGGCCCGCGTGGGACGGCCCGGCGCCGGCGCTGGTGTACTTCCACGGCGGCGGGTGGGTGCTCGGCGACGTCGAGTCCTACGACCCCGTCGTGCGGGCGCTGGCGGCGGCCAGCGGTGTCGCGTGGGTGTCGGCCGGGTACCGGCGCCCGCCCGAGGACCCGTTCCCGGCCGCGCTGGACGACGCCGTCGCCGCCGCCGCCGGGGTCGCGGCGAACGCGGACCGCCTCGGCCTGGACGACGCCGTCGCCGCCGCCG
>NZ_JBFARL010000436.1:0-1846 GCF_040674655.1 Actinomadura sp. NPDC049753
GCGGCGGTCTCGACCGCCTCCGCCGCAGTGGCCTCGACCGGCCGGCCCGCCCGCGTGCGCGTGCGGTCGCGCTTGCGACGGCGCGGCTGGGGACGCTCCTGCTCCCGGTCGCGGTCATGGCCGCGACCGCGGTCGTTGCTGCGGACCTTGCCCGTCTCGCCGATGTCCTCCAGCTTCTCGGCGTCGAGCCCGGCGCGGCCGTTCCGCTTGTCGGCGGGCAGCGTCCCCTTCGTGCCGGCGGGGATGCCGAGCGTCTCGAAGAAGTGCGGGGACGTCGAGTAGGTCTCCTCGGGGGAGGCGAACGGCAGGTCGAGCGTGCCGTTGATCAGCTTCCACCGGGTGAGGTCGGACCAGTCGACGAGCGTGACGGCGACGCCCTCCTTGCCCGCGCGGCCGGTCCGGCCGATGCGGTGCACGTAGGTGTCGGCGCTGTCGGGGCACTCGTAGTTCACGACATGGGTGACGTCGTCGACGTCGAGCCCGCGGGCCGCCACGTCGGTGGCCACCAGCACGCCGATCTTGCCGTTGCGGAACGCGCGCAGGGCCCGCTCGCGCTGGCTCTGCCCGAGGTCGCCGTGCACGGCGGCGGCGTCGAAGCCCCGCTGCGCGAGGTCGGCGGCCACCCGGTCGCACGCCCGCTTCGTCTGGCAGAAGACCATGGTCAGACCGCGGCCCTCCGCCTGGAGCAGGCGGGCCAGCATCTCCGGCTTGTCCATCTGGTGGGCCTGGAAGACGTGCTGGACGACCTGCGGCGTCGCGTCCGACTCGGTGTGCGACTCGGCCCGGACGTTGGTCGGACGGGTCAGGTACCGGCGCGACAGCGCGGCGATCTCGCCCGGCATCGTCGCCGAGAACAGCATGGTCTGGCGCTGCGCCGGGATCCGGTCGATGATCCGCTCGATGTCCGGCAGGAAGCCGAGGTCGAGCATGCGGTCCGCCTCGTCCAGCACCAGTACGCCGATCTTGGACAGGTCGAGGTACTTCTGCTTGACGAGGTCGAGGAGCCGCCCCGGGGTGCCGACGACGACGTCGACGCCCTCGCGCAGCGCCTCGATCTGCGGCTCGTAGGCGCGCCCGCCGTACACCGACAGCACCCGGCTGCCGAGCTTGCCGCCGGCGACGAGCAGGTCGTCGGTGACCTGGAGGGCCAGCTCGCGGGTCGGCGCGACGACGAGCGCGCGCGGCTCGCGGCCGCCGTGCTCGATGCGCTGCAGCAGCGCGGCGCCGAAGGCGAGGGTCTTGCCGGTGCCCGTGCGGGCCTGGCCGATGATGTCGTGCCCGCCGAGCGCGATCGGCAGGGCGAGCTCCTGGATGGGGAACGCCTCCACGATGCCTTCGGCTTCGAGGGCGTCTGCTATCTCGGGTACGACCCCGAGTTCACGAAAGGTAGTCAGGGCTTTCAGCCTCCAATATGCGGGGTCTCCGCTCCCGGGTGCGGCGCGGCCTGCCGGCGTGACGCCGCCGAACCGGCGTGTCCGCCGTTCCTGTGGCCGCGCGCTCGCGCGGGAGGGACCAGCCGTTGCTCAAATCTTCCGGCGACCGCAGTCAGGGGTTGAAAGCAGTCACTCGCTGTGGCTGCGTGCGGTCACACTCCGCGACGCAGTGTACCGACCGTTGATTGCCTACACCAATAGCCGGTCACTCGACCCAACGTTTCCATGGTTTCATCTATTCCGTCCCCAGCCCGCCAGGCGTTACGCACTCGGCGAGGCGGGGCCTCCGGACCGGTCGAAGGCGGGACGGGGACGGCCACATCCGGACACATCGCGACGACGCGGGCCCCCGCCCGGGGAGGCGGGGGCCCGCGTCGGGGTGGTGCCGGGGGTCAGTAGCTCCGGCGGCGGGT
>NZ_JBFARL010000437.1:0-1829 GCF_040674655.1 Actinomadura sp. NPDC049753
GGCCGCGTCCGCGCGGGCCGGGCGCCGCTGCGCGGCGGCGAGGTCGAGCGGCGCAACGAGCTGGTCGAGGTGGTGCTGCGGCTGCGCGGGCACGGCGCGGCCGAGCCGTCCCTGGAGGCGTGGGCGCGGGCGGCGGCCCGGCGGTGGCTCGCGGCCAGGCAGCTCGACTCCCATCTGGCGCGCCGGCCCGAGCTGCGGGCCGAGCTGCGCGCCCTTCTCGCGGAGGGTGCGCCGTGAACCCCGTCATCGTGCTGCTGCTGATCGCCGTGTGGGCGGGCGCCATGTGGCTCGGGTTCATGTACGTGTTCCCCGTGCTGTTCGCCGCGACGCTGGTCGTCGCCGGGGCCGCCGCGCTCGGTCTGTACTGCCTGCACGCGTGCCGGACGCTGGCGCCGTCCACGCTGGAGGGGCCCTCGCCGGTCGCCGAGCCCGCCGTCGCCTACCGGCACTACCTGCTCGGCCAGGTGTGGCGCGACTGGTGGATGATCAGCCGCACGGTCGTCCCGCAGGTGTACCGGACGGCCCGGGGCGTCGTGCTGAGGCTGACCCGGACCCTCCTCGGCGGCCCGTGGGGCTTCTTCGTCTTCCCGGTCTGGCTGGCATTGTGCGCGGGCATCGTCGCCGCCGCCGTTCCCGCGGCGGTGTTCGTCCTCGCGCTGACGATCCTGTACGGGCTGGTCGCCGCGGTCGGGCTGGCGTCGTGGCTGGCGTGCGTGCTGGTCCTGGCGGCGGTCGAGCGCGTCTTCATGGGGTACGCCCGCATCCTGCAGACGTGCCCGCACCCCTTCTGCTACGAGCGGATCGGGCTGCCGGAGTACGCGTGCCCGAGCTGCGGGGCGCGGCACCGGCGCCTCTCGCCGGGGGCCGGCGGCGCGTTCCGGCACGTGTGCCGCTGCGGGGCGCGGCTTCCCACGACCGTCCCGCTCGGGCGCTTCCGCCTGGCCGCGTACTGCCCGCACTGCGGCGGGCGGCTGCCCGAGCGCATCGGGCGCGTCCGCGTGGAGCCGCTGCCGTTCGTGGGCGGGCCGGCCGCCGGCAAGACCACCTTCATGGTCCTCGGCATCCGGGCCCTGCACGCGCGGGCCCGCGCGGTCCACGGGCGGCTGTCGTTCGTCGAGCAGCGGCACGCGCAGGCGTACGCGGGCGCGATACGCGAGTTCCAGCGCGGCGGGCGCCTCGCGAAGACCGGCCCCGAGCTCCCCCTGGCGACCATGGTGGACGTGGAGCTTCCGGGCCGCGCGCGGCGCATCCTCTACCTGTTCGACCCCGCGGGCGAGCACTACACGGGCGCGACGGAGGTCGAGTCGCTGCGCTATCTGGACCACGGCGAGGCGCTGCTGTTCGTCGTCGACCCGTTCGCGCTCCCCCAGCTCCGCCGGTCGCTGACCGGGGACGAGAGGGAGTTCGTCGACGAGGCCGCCGCCTCGTCGGAGGAGGACCCGGCCGACACCCTCCAGCGGGTTCTGAACGAGCTGCGCTCGCGTCCCGACCAGGGGCGGCAGAAGCGCGTCGCCGTCGTCGTCACCAAGACGGACCTGCTGCTGCGCACGGAGATCGGGCGCGGTCTGGACCCGGGCGCCGGCCCGCGCGAATGGCTCGACCGCGTCGGGCTGGGCAACACCGTGCGCACGCTCGACCAGGTCGCTGCCCAGGTGCGGTACTTCGCCTCCGGCCTCGACACCGAACCCGCCGCCGTCGCCGACCTGCTCGGCTGGGTGACCGGACTGCCCGCGGCGGACGCCGCGCGAGTCGTCCAGCTATTCGTCATCGAAAAGGTCCGCGAGCTTAGTAGCCGGCGCGTGGGAGTTGTCTCCTCCTGCGTCTTCAAC
>NZ_JBFARL010000438.1:0-1823 GCF_040674655.1 Actinomadura sp. NPDC049753
ACCGGACCGCCGACCTGTCCGGCCGCACCCCGCTGCCCGAGCTGGCCGCGCTCGTCGCGGGCGCCCGGCTGGTCGTCTGCGGCGACACCGGGGTCGCGCACCTCGCGACCGCCTACCGCACACCGTCGGTGCTGCTGTTCGGCCCGACGCCGCCCGGCCGGTGGGGGCCTCCCGACCGCGCCGAGCACCACGTCCTGTGGGCGGGGCGCCGCGGCGACCCGCACGGACGCGAGCCCTGTCCCGGGCTGCTGGAGATCACAGCGGACCAGGCCGTCGAGGCCGCCGGGAAGGCACTGGCCCACCCGAACCCATGAGGGGGACAAGATGAGACATCCACGCGCCGTCGTCACCGGGGGCTCCGGCTTCCTCGGCTCGCACCTGTGCGAGGCGCTGCTCGCCGAGGGCGTCTCGGTGGTGTGCCTCGACAACCTGCTGACCGGGACCTCCCGCAACATCGCCCACCTCGCCGAGCGGCGGGACTTCCGCTTCCTCAAGCGCGACCTCACCGAGCCGGTGAACGTGCCCGGCGACGTCGGCTACGTCTTCCACCTGGCGTCGGCGGCCTCCCCGGCCGACTACCTGAGGTACCCCATCCAGACCCTGGAGGTCGGCAGCCAGGGCACCCGCCACGCGCTGGACCTCGCCGAGGCCAAGGGCGCCCGCTTCGTCCTCGCCTCCACCTCCGAGGTGTACGGCGACCCGCTGGTGCACCCGCAGCCCGAGTCGTACTGGGGCAACGTCAACCCGGTGGGGCCGCGCAGCGTGTACGACGAGGCGAAGCGGTTCGGCGAGGCGCTGACGTCGGCGTTCCGGCACTCGCGCGGCCTCGACGCCGCGATCGTGCGGATCTTCAACAGCTACGGCCCCCGGATGCGGCCGGACGACGGCCGCGCGATCCCGACGTTCCTGCGGCAGGCGCTGACCGGCGAGGACCTCACGGTCACCGGCGACGGCTCGCAGACGCGGTCGATCTGCCACGTCGACGACACCGTGCGGGGCATCGTCGCGCTGGCGTTCTCCGACCACCCCGGGCCGGTGAACATCGGCAGCCCCTACGAGATCTCGATGGCCGACCTCGCGCGGCTGGTCATCGACCTGACGGGGTCGTCGTCCCGCGTCCGGTTCATCGACCGTCCCGAGGACGACCCGCGCGTCCGGCGCCCCGACACCGCTCTGGCCGAGGACGCGCTCGGCTGGCGCCCGCGGATCTCCATCGAGGAGGGCCTGCGCACCACGCTCGAATGGTTCGCCAGGGAACTCGTGGTCGCACGGCCCGCCTGAGCGGCGGCGCGCCTCCGGCCTCCGGCGTGCCGGGCCGCTACCGCACGCCGAGGACGTCCAGCAGCTCGCCGATCAGCACGGCGTCCGACGGGGGCGCGAGGGCCCGCCCCGCGCCCCCGGGCGACAGGCACCACGTCCACCAGCGGTCGAGTTCCGCCGGGTCCAGGACCCGCTCGCCGGGCGGCGCCGCGGGCGGGGTCACCACGGCGGGCCACGCCCAGGCCCGCGCCTGCGCGGTCACCTTCGCGCCGCCGCCGACCGGGTCCACGGCCAGCGCGGGGATCCCGTTCTTCAGCGCGAGGACGAGGCCGTGCAGCCGCGTCGTGACCACGACGTCGAGCCTGCGCAGCACCGACTCCAGCTCGGCCGCCGTCGTGAACAGGCGCCAGTCGCGCGGATCGAGCCGCGTGTCCAGCGGCAGCAGGGCGCACTCGCGGGCGGCGAGCCAGCCGGCCAGTTCCCGCTCGACGCGGTCGTGGCGCCGCCGGTCGCCGTACTCGGCCTGCCCGGGCGCGAGGACGACCCCGGCCACGGGCACCGAC
>NZ_JBFARL010000439.1:0-1776 GCF_040674655.1 Actinomadura sp. NPDC049753
TCTCTCCCGCCGGCGAAAGTCCTTTTCGCGGGCCTCTTCGGCATGCCTGTAAGGCCGACTCGGACAATGAGACAACACAGCGAGCAAGTGATAAGACGCGCCCCCGTCGTCGTCGCGCGGCGGGCCGGGCCTCGGGCTCCTCGCCGTCGTCGCGCTGATCGTCGCGCTGGTGGCCGGGGCCGTCGGCGCCGGGATCGGCGTGATCGCCACCGGCGGGTCCGACGACTCCGGCCCGGTGAGCCTCGGCGGCAGCGACAGCAGCGACACCAAGGTGCAGAACCGTCCGCCGGACTCGGTCGCGGGCGTCGCGCAGCGGGTGCTGCCGAGCGTCGTGATGATCCGCGTGCAGTCGTCCCAGGGAGAGATCGGCGGCACCGGCTTCATCGTCAACGGCGGCTACGTCATCACCAACAACCACGTCGCCTCCGGCGGGGGCGGCGGGGGCGGCCAGATCCAGATCGTCTTCAACGACAAGAAGACGCTGCCCGCCACGATCAAGGGCGCCGACCCGAGCTCGGACGTCGCGGTGCTCAAGCCCGAGGGCCAGCACTCGCTGCCCCCGCTGCCGGTCGGCGACTCCAGCGCCATCGCCGTCGGCGACCCGGTGATCGCGATCGGCTCGCCGCTCGGCCTGCAGGGCTCGGTCACCACCGGCATCGTCAGCTCGCTGAACCGGGCCGTGCCCACGCGGGGCGAGGGCGGCGGCGGCGACGCGTCCTACCTGAACGCCATCCAGACCGACGCCGCGATCAACCCGGGCAACTCGGGCGGGCCGCTGGTGGACGCGAAGGGCCGCGTGATCGGCATCAACACCGCGATCGCGACGCTCGGCGGGCAGTCCCTCGGCGGCGAGCAGCAGAGCGGCAGCATCGGCCTCGGCTTCGCGATCCCGATCAACCAGGGCAAGCGGATCGCCGAGGAGATCATCCGGACGGGCGTCGTCAAGCAGGCCAAGCTCGGCGTGCTGCCCGACCCCCGCTACCAGGAGGGCGGCGCCCGGATCATGCAGCAGCCGGTCAACGGGCAGGACCCGGTGACCAAGGGCGGCCCGGCGGACAAGGCGGGCCTCAAGCCCGGCGACGTGATCACCAAGGTCGACGACAAGCCGATCGAGGACGCCACCGACCTGATCGCGCAGATCCGCAGCCGGGCGCCCGGCGACCGCGTCACCCTCACCTACCAGCGGGGCGGCAAGGAGGCCACCGCCCAGGTGACCCTGGCCTCCGACTAGGGCACCGATGTTCAAGTCCGGTTCATCCGGGCTGGGGATACGCTGGGGGGACCGGCCCGTCTCTGGGCCGGTCCCCTTCGGGTCGTGTGCAGGCGGTCGCGCCGCGGCCTGCCGTGTGTGTGGAGGACGGGTTGTTCGACGTCGGACTCGGTGAGATGGCGGTGCTCGTCGTCCTCGCCCTGGTCATCTTCGGCGACAAGCTGCCGCAGGTCGCCGGGCAGGCCGGCCGGATGCTGCGGCAGTTCCGCGAGATGGCCAACAGCGCCAAGGCCGACCTTCAGGAGGGCCTCGGCCCCGAGTTCAAGGACTTCGACCTCAACGACCTCAACCCGAAGACGTTCGTCCGCAAGCACCTGTTCGAAGACGACGACACATACCACGACCCGTCCCGCCTGTTCGACGACGAGCCCTCGTACGCGACGGCGACCGCGAGCCTCGACCCGAGCGAGAAGCCGCCCTTCGACAACGAGGCGACCTGATCCTTCGCCGCGCCGCCCACCGGGGCCGCGGCGTCCGCGCGGGCCCGGCCCGGCGGCGGGCGCCCG
>NZ_JBFARL010000440.1:0-1728 GCF_040674655.1 Actinomadura sp. NPDC049753
GTCTTCCGGCTCGTCCAGGGCGCGCGCGGCGTCCCATACCGCCGCCCTGGCGCGCTCGACGGCGATGAGCATCCGCGCGCACTTGTGCTTGACGCTCCCGCGGTGCTTCAAGGCGCAGGTGGAAGGCGCAGCCGGGCGGCGGCGCCGACGGGCTCGGCGGGTCGCCGCGGAGCACGATGCGCTCCCGCGCCCGTTCGGCCACCGGGTCGGGCAGCGGGATCGCCGACAGCAGAGCCCTGGTGTAGGGGTGCGCCGGCGCGCCGTAGACCACGTCCCGGGCCCCCGTCTCCACGATCCGGCCGAGGTACATCACGGCGATCCGGTCGCACACGTGCCGGACGACCGCGAGGTCGTGGGCGATGAACACGTACGCCAGGCCGAGCCGGCGCCGCAGGCCCGCCAGCAGGTTGACGATCTGGGCCTGGATCGACACGTCCAGCGCCGACACCGGCTCGTCCGCGACGACCAGCCGGGGGCCGGTGACGAGGGCCCGGGCGATCCCGATCCGCTGGGCCTGCCCGCCGGAGAACTCGTGCGGGTACCGGTCGAGGTGCTCGGCGCCGAGCCCGACGTACTCCAGCATCTCCTGGACGCGGGGCAGCGGGTCCCGCTCGCCCTGCACCCGCAGCGGCTCGGCCACGATGGAGCCGACGGTGTGGCGCGGGTTCAGTGAGGCGAACGGGTCCTGGAAGATGATCTGCAGGTCGCGGCGCAGCGGCCGCATCGCCCGCTGGGACAGCCCGGTGATGTCCTCGCCGTCGAAGAAGATCCGCCCTGCCGTGGGGTCCAGGAGCCGGACCAGCATCCGCCCGGTCGTGGACTTGCCGCAGCCGGACTCGCCGACCAGGCCGAGCGTCTCCCCGGCCCGCACCTCCAGGTCCAGGCCGTTCACCGCCCGCACGGCGCCGCGCCGCGTCTGGAACGTCTTGGTCAGGCCTTCCAGGCGAAGCAGCGCCGTCATCGGGGTTCCTTCGCGATCGTGAGCAGGTGGCAGGCCGCCGGATGGGACGTGCCGAGGAGCGCCGGACGGGTCGTCTCGCACACCTCGACCCGTTCGGCGCACCGCGGATGGAACGGGCACCCCGCCGGCGGAGACAGCGGAGACGGCGGGGCGCCCGCGATCGGGGCCAGCTCGCCGGGCGGGCCGGTGAGCCGGGGGAGGGAGCCGAGGAGCCCGCGGGTGTAGGGGTGCCGGGGCACGGCGAACAGGGCGTCGGCCGACGCCCGCTCGACCGCCCGTCCCGCGTACATGACCAGGACGTCGTCGGCGACCCGCGCGACCACCCCCAGATCATGCGTGATCATCAGGACCGCCAGCCCGCGCTCGCGCTGGATGCGCGCGATCAGCTCCAGGATCTGCGCCTGGACGGTCGCGTCCAGGGCGGTGGTCGGCTCGTCGGCGATCAGCAGGTCGGGCTCGCAGGCGAGCGCCATGGCGATCATCACGCGCTGGCGCATCCCGCCGGAGAACCGGTGCGGGTGGTCGCCCGCCCGCTCCCGGGGATGGGGGATGCCGACGTCGGCGAGCACCCGGACGGCCTCCTCGCGCGCCGCGCGGCGCGACGAGCCGAAGTGCAGCCGCCGCGCCTCGGCGATCTGCTCGCCCACGCTGTAGTGCGGATGCAGCGACGACAGCGGGTCCTGGAAGATCATCGCGACCTTCCGGCCGCGCAGCGCGCGGACGCGCTCGCGGTCCGCCCCGACGATCTGCGTCCCCGCCAGCTCGAT
>NZ_JBFARL010000441.1:0-1681 GCF_040674655.1 Actinomadura sp. NPDC049753
GCACCGGCCGGCCCTGGTGATGAGTTGACGCGTCCGAAGCCGTCACACATATGACGGGACACGACGAGCCGGGGTCGCTGGTCGCGCGGCACGACCTCACCCCCGGTTTCGCCGCTCTGGCGTTCCTCGTCGCGCTGCTGCTCGGCGCGCTGCACGCGCTCGCGCCCGGCCACGGCAAGACGATCATGGCGGCGCACGCGATCGGGGACGGGCGGCGCCGGACGCGGGACGTCCTCGTGCTCGGCCTGACCGTCACGCTCACCCATACGGCCGGCGTCCTGGCCCTCGGCCTGCTCGTGACGACGGGGGCCCTGCTGGCGCCCGAGACGCTGTTCCCATGGCTCGGCGCTGCGGGCGGTGTCCTCGTGACGGCGGCGGGAGCGCTGCTGCTGCGGCGAGCCCTGCGCAACCGGCACCGCACCCACGGCCACGGGCACGGCCACGGGCACGGCCACGGGCACGGGCAGGGGCACGGCCACGGGCCCGCGCGTTCGCGGCGCGGCGGGGTCGTGCTGATGGGGCTGGCCGGCGGCATGGTGCCGAGCCCGTCGGCGGTCGTGGTGCTGGTCGGCGGCGCGGCGATCGGACGGGCCTGGTTCGGGGTCGTGCTCGTCCTGGCCTACGGGCTCGGCCTCGCCGCCGCGCTCACCGCGGTCGGCCTCCTCGTCGCCGGCTCCGCGCACGCCCTGGCGCGGCGCATTCCGGCCATGCGGCCCCGGCTTCCCAGCGGAATGATGCCGATAGGGACGTCCGCGACCGTGGTCGTCCTCGGGCTGGGACTCACGTTGCGGAGCCTGGTCCTGTGAGTTCCGACCCTGGGCGGCCCCGGATGCGCAGTGCCGGGTGGACGGTCCACGGAGGGGGGCGCGGCATGCCGGCAGGGACGAGACCGCCGGACGGCGGAACGGTGTCCGGGCATGACGCGGACGCGCTGCTCGGCCGGACGGCGCGCGGCGACGAGCGCGCGTTCGAGCTGCTGTACGACGTGGCCGCGGCGCCCGTGCACGGGCTGGTGCGGCGGGTCGTCCGCGATCCGGCGATGGCGGAGGAGGTGACGCAGGAGGTGATGATCGAGGTGTGGCGGTCCGCCGCCCGCTACGACCCGGCCCGCGGCGGCGCGATGGCGTGGATCCTGACGATCGCGCACCGCCGGGCCGTGGACCGCGTCCGGCGGGAGCAGGCCGCGGGCGAACGCGAGGCGAGGACCGTCCACCCCGGGGCGGGCGGCGCGCACGACCCGGTGGGCGAGCGGGTCGAGGCGCGGCTGGAGCACGAGCGGGTGCGGCGCTGCCTCGGGGCGCTGACGCACCTGCAGCGCGAGTCGGTGACGCTCGCCTACTACGGCGGGCACTCCTATCGTGAGGTGGCCGCGCTGGTGGGCGCGCAGCCGAACACGGTGCGGACCCGGATGCGCGACGGCATCATCCGGCTGCGCGACTGCCTGGGGGTGGAACGGTGACGGACGATCTGCACGCCCTCGCCGGCGCGTACGCGCTGGACGCGATCGACGACGCCGGGGAGCGCCGGTCGTTCGAGGAGCACCTCGCCGGATGCGAGACGTGCGCGACCGAGCTGCGCGAGTTCCGGGCTGGCGAAGCGCAAGAAGAAGCGGGACAAGGTCGTGGAGTCGGGTTCCTGCGAAGCCTCCTACTACTGGGAGGGGCAGATGACCGCGAGCGGC
>NZ_JBFARL010000442.1:0-1677 GCF_040674655.1 Actinomadura sp. NPDC049753
GGGTCGCGGTGAGGCCGGTGTGGTAGTAGGGTTAGGCTGGGGAGCGGCTGAGGGAGGTGTCGGGCGGATCAGTGCTCCTGGTGCTCGGGTCCCGCGGGCTCGGCCGGCTCGCGCGCGTGCCGGTCGGCTCGGTCGCCGCCCACGTCGCCGTGCACGCGCGATGCCCGGTCGTCGTGGTCAGGGGCGTCGGCGCGCTGCCCCGCCCCGGGAGTCCGGCGCCGGTCGTGGCCGTGGTGGACGGTTCGCCCGCGGCGCGGAGCGCGCTCGCGTTCGCCGCGCGCGAGGCCGAACTGCGGCAGCTTCCTCTGAAGACCGTCTACTCGGGCGCCGAGGGCGAGGAGCCGCCGGGGGCGGGCCTCGGGCACTCCCCGGCCCCCGAGCCGGTGGAGCGGGCCGCCGCGGCGGTCCAGGAGCGGCGCCCGGACGTCCTGACGCATCCCGAGAACCCGCTCGCCCCTCCGCCCGAAGCGCTGCGGGAGGCCGCGCAGGAGGCGCGCCTCCTGGTGGTCGGGGCCGCGCATCCCGCGTTCGGCTCGGTCGCGCAGTGGCTGCTGTACAACGCGGTCTGCCCGATCGCCGTGGTGCCGCTCGCCCGGTGACGCGGGTGGCGGATGAGGGCCGAAGGTCCCTGATCCTGCGGACCGTCGCCCCTCCTGCGCGAGGCCCCGGCGGGCGAGTCTGGACTCGACCAGCAGGAACCCCTGAAGGAGAGTTCGCACATGAACGACGAGCCGATCACCGGAGTGGTCGTTGGCTACGACGGCTCCACGGGCGGTGTGCAGGCCCTGGAGTGGGCCGCCGCCGAGGCCCGCACCCGGGGCCTGCCCCTGACCGTGCTCCACGTGTGGGACGTCTACGTCGGGGGCGGCCCGATCGCCATGCCGGTCGTCGACCTTCGGGCCGTGGCGGAGGAGAACCTCGGCAACGGGGTCGAGCACGTCCGGAAGGTGGCGCCGGAGCTGAGCGTGCGGGGCGTGCTGGCGCGGGGGCAGGCGGCGGCCCGGCTGATCGAGGCCGGGCACGGCGCGGACATGCTCGTGCTCGGCCCGCGCGGGCTCGGCGGGTTCGTCGGGCTGGTGCTCGGTTCCGTCGGTGCTCAGGTGGCCGCGCACGCCCCCTGCCCGGTCGTGATCGTCCGGGGCGACCTCGTCCCGCCGCCGGAGCAGGTGCACGGGCACGTCGTCGTGGGCGTGGACGGTTCGCCGGCGTCGCGCGAGGCGCTGGCGCTGGGCTTCGCCGAGGCCGCCGCGCACGGCTGGGACGTGCGCGCGGTCGTCGCCTGGGAGGCGGTGCCGGAGAAGGAGGTCCCCCCGCTGGTGGACGAGGCGGGGATGCGGGACGCCGCCGCGGCCAGGATGGCCCGGCTCATGATCCCGTCCCGCGAGCTCCACCCCGACGTGAAGGTGCAGGTCGACATCGTGGCCGGGGCGCCGCGCGAAGTGCTGCTGGCCGCCGCGGAGGAGGCGCGCCTGCTGGTCGTCGGCTCGCGGGGCCTCGGAGGCTTCCGCGGCCTGCTGCTCGGCTCGGTCAGCCACGCCCTGCTGCACCACGCGCCCTGCCCGGTCGCGGTCGTGCACGCGGCCTGAGCAGGGGCGGGCGGCCCGTCTTCCGTGCGAACGGGCTTGCGCCGGGGCGCCCCGCCCCGGGGCCCCCCACCATTCGGTCGAGGAACCCGAA
>NZ_JBFARL010000443.1:0-1668 GCF_040674655.1 Actinomadura sp. NPDC049753
TGCGGGACCGAGACGACCAGCCCGTTGGCGACCGCCGCCGCCACCGCCAGGATCGCCGCCGCGAAGAGCCCGCGCGCCACCGCCGGGCGCGGCGCCCGCCCGTGCAGCCCCTCGGCCAGCAGCGCCCCGCACAGCCCGCCCGCCACACCGCCCACCACGGCCATCGCCATGCCCTCGGCCACGATGTCCGGCGTCCACGGCAGTCGGAACGCCACCTGCCCGTAGGCGTACTCGGCGCCGAACCCGGCCGTGCCGATCAGCACGCCGGACACCGCGCCGAGGGCCAGCGGCCGCCGCGCCAGCGCCAGCGCCGCGACCTCCACGCACACCGCCTCGGCGAAGTACAGCGGCACCGCCGCCCACAGCTCCCCGATCACCCCGCCGACCAGGACCGACACGCCGCCGCGCACCATCATGTAGAACACCACGGCGAACACCGCGCCGCCGCGCCCGGCCCACAGCCGCGCCGCGACCAGCGCGCAGCCCGCCGCCAGCGCGATCAGCAGCGGCTGGTGGACGAGCCGGAACTGCGGCACCCCGAAGTCGTACTCGGCCTGGAACACCGACAGCCCGATCAGCAGCCCGCCCGCGTGCATGCAGCGCCGCACGTACCGCAGCCACCCCGGCGGCCGGTCGGCGTCCCCGCAGGCGCGGCGGCCCTCCCGCTCCAGCACCATCATCGCCACCAGCGACAGACCCGCCCCGCCGATCAGCATCAGGTGCGTGGGCCCCCACAGCGTCACGTCCTGCCCGAAGATGCGGTGCCACACGTCGTCGAGGGGGAACCCCAGCAGCGCGTAGAAGCCGGCGCCGGCCAGCAGCACGCCGCCCGCGGGGGCGTGCCAGTCCCGGGTGATCCGCACCGACGCCGCGCCGGGGCGCTCGCCCCTGGGCAGCACGACGGCCAGCACCCCGGCGGTGAAGATGCCGAACAGTCCGATCAGGATGGGGTAGTGGGCGATGTTGGCCAGCGGCCCCTCGTCCCGGCCGTGCGAGATGTGCAGGGAGATGTCCCAGTACATTCCGAGCAGCGCGACCAGCAGCGACACCATCGCGACCGGGATCGGCAGCGCCGCCCAGCCCGGGGTGCCGCGGCCCGGGCCGCGCGTCGCCAGTTCCGCCGCCCGCGCCAGGACGGCGACGCGGCCGCTGCGATGCCCCCAGCCGAGCACCAGCAGCACCGCCGTCAGGGCGGCCGCGGCGCTTGAGGCGATGAGGATCTGGTCGAGTGCCGCGCCGCCCGCCGGTTTGGCCGGCGCCCCGGCGAGCCGCGCCGCGACGCCCGCGCCGCCGATCGTCGCGCTCATGCCCGTCACGTGCTCCAACACCGCTGCTCCCTTGACGCGCGAACCAGGACGGCCCCGAACCGATCGGGGCGAACCCCCAAGCGGAGTATGCCACTTCCCAATGTGTCATTGTCTAGTGTCACACTTTGTGGTGTGCGACACCGGAACGGAAGGGGAGACATGCGGCGGCGGACACGAGCGAGAGCGACCACGGTGCTGATCACGGCCATGGCCGCGCTGTCGGCGGCGGCCGCCTGCGGGGAGTCCGCGTCACCGCCGCCGGGCGATGGGGCGTGCAGGCCCTCGCCGGTGACGCCGTCGTGATCCGCGTCGTGCTCAAGACGGCGCCGGGCAAGCAGGGCGACATCGCCCGCGAGCTGCG
>NZ_JBFARL010000444.1:0-1658 GCF_040674655.1 Actinomadura sp. NPDC049753
CGACGCACGGCGCCCGCAAGGGCCTGGCCGACACCGCGCTGCGGACCGCAGTGCCCGCGCCCCGGTCACGGCGCCGAGGACGGGCACCGCGCAGCACGCGGCGAGAGCTGCTGCGAACAGGGACTTTCGGTCGAGCATGGTTCCCTCTCCATAGCTCGGAACTCTGCTGACATGGGGAAGGGGCGGCACGTCTGCCGCCCCTTCTCCGCTGTTCATCGGCCGCGGATCGTCATCCAGGCCGACACGTGCTCAGCGCAGGATCGGAGAACCGAGGGTGACGGGCGCGTCCTTGCCCGCGGGCGCCTTCGGGCCGATCTGGCCGGGCTTGACGTCCACACCGGGCACCTTCACGGTGCGCCTGAGCCCGTCCACGAACCCTTTGACGGCGGGCAGGGCGTCCGCGCGGCGGTAGTTCGGGGCGGTCTTCGGGGCGGTGTTCGCGATGCGCTGGCCTTCCGAGCGCATCGTCGAGGGCAGCTTCTTGTGCTTGGCGGCCGGACGGTGCTTGGACGGCTTGTACGGCTTCTTCTTCTTGGGCGTCCGCAGGGTGGGCGGCAGCTCCTTGTGGCCGTGCCCTTCCTCGACGGTCGCCCCGCCCTTGCACTGCGCCTCCGCGAGGCCGAGCAGCGAGACGGCGTTGCCGCACACGTTGATCGGGGCCTTGACCGGGATGTAGGCCTGGGTGCCGTTGCCGGCGCCGAAGTTGCCGGTGCTCGTCATCTTCACCTTGGGGTCGCCGTGCCGCTTGACGGACGCGCCGCCCTTGCACGCGGCCTGCGCCGCGCCGAGGACGGCGACGGCGTTGCCGCAGACGTCGATCGGGATGCTGATCGGCGCGAACACCTGGGTGCCGTTCAGCAGGCCGAAGTTCCCGGCGCTGGTCATGTCGACGCCGCCGTGGCCGCGCTCGTGGCCGCCCCAGCCGCCGCCGCCCCAGTCGCCGGCCGTCCGGTACCCCGAGTCGGCGTGCCGGTGGTTGCTCTTGACGGACGCTCCGCCCTTGCACTGGGCCCGCGAGAGCCCGGCGACCGCGATGGCGTTGCCGCAGACGTTGATGGGGATGCTGATCGGCGCGAACACCTGGGTGCCGTTCAGCAGGCCGAAGTTCCCGGCGCTGGTCATGTCGACGCCGCCGTGGCCGCGCTCGTGGCCGCCCCAGCCGCCGCCGAACGACTCGTCGGCGTTGGCGGGGACCGCGGTGGTGAAGGCGGCTCCGACGGCAAGGGCGCTCGCGGCCACCAGGGCGGCGCGGCCGGTGTTCCTGGACCAGATACGCATGATGTGTTGCTCCTGTCGGTTCTTTGCGAATCGGTGGTGATCGGTGGTGATCGCTGCGCGGCACCGTCCGGGTGGGCGCAGGACTGGCAGCGGCCAGGCGCGGCCGTTGCGTTTCCGGAAAAGATCGAGGTGAGGGCGGGCGGCGTGCGTCGCGCACGCGGCCGCCGTGACCCGGCCGTTCGCGGCCGGGCGGGGGTCCTAGTCGGGGACGACGGAGGGGCCGCCGGGCGCGGCCACGTCGCGCAGCGCCGTACGGCGGATGGTGCCGGGGTCGGCGCCGGACGGCGCCGCCGGGTACTGCCGGTCCAGCAGGTCGGCGAACGGGGCGAACGGGTGCCCGCCCGCCGAGCCGCCGCCGCGCGGGGCGTCCTGGCCGGACG
>NZ_JBFARL010000445.1:0-1642 GCF_040674655.1 Actinomadura sp. NPDC049753
CCCGAGGGGGTAGTAGGTGAGTGATGGGGTGACGCAGGAGGGTAGCTCAGCCCGGGCGATGGTTGTCCCGGGGTAAGGCTGTAGGGAGAGAGATAGGTAAATCCGTCTCTCACGTATCCTGAGAGCTGATGCCGAGCCGTTTTAGGTGAAGTGAGTGATCCCATGCTGCCGAGAAAAGCCTCTAGCGAGTGTACCGGCGGCCCGTACCCCAAACCGACTCAGGTGGTCAGGTAGAGAATACCAAGGCGATCGGGTGAACTGTGGTTAAGGAACTCGGCAAATTGCCCCCGTAACTTTGGGAGAAGGGGGACCTCGCTCGGTGATGGCACTTGCTGTCTGAGCTGGGTGGGGTCGCAGAGGCCAGGGGGAAGCGACTGTTTACTAAAAACACAGGTCCGTGCGAAGTCGTAAGACGCTGTATACGGACTGACGCCTGCCCGGTGCCGGAACGTTAAGAGGACCGGTTAGGGGGACTTGTTCCTTCGAAGCTGAGAATCTAAGCGCCGGTAAACGGCGGTGGTAACTATAACCATCCTAAGGTAGCGAAATTCCTTGTCGGGTAAGTTCCGACCTGCACGAATGGCGTAACGACTTCCCCGCTGTCTCAACCACAGGCCCGGCGAAATTGCAGTACGAGTAAAGATGCTCGTTTCGCGCAGCAGGACGGAAAGACCCCGGGACCTTCACTATAGCTTGGCATTGGCGCTTGGAGCGTCTTGTGTAGGATAGGTGGGAGACTGTGAAGCCCAGACGCCAGTTTGGGTGGAGTCGTTGGTGAAATACCACTCTGGTCGTTTTGAGCGTCTAACCCGCACCCGTGTATCCGGGTGGGGGACAGTGCCTGGTGGGTAGTTTAACTGGGGCGGTTGCCTCCCAAAGAGTAACGGAGGCGCCCAAAGGTTCCCTCAGCCTGGTTGGCAATCAGGTGGCGAGTGCAAGGGCACAAGGGAGCTTGACTGTGAGACGGACGTGTCGAGCAGGTGCGAAAGCAGGGCCTAGTGATCCGGCACCTACGTGTGGAAGTGGTGTCGCTCAACGGCTAAAAGGTACCCCGGGGATAACAGGCTGATCTTCCCCAAGAGTCCATATCGACGGGATGGTTTGGCACCTCGATGTCGGCTCGTCGCATCCTGGGGCTGGAGTAGGTCCCAAGGGTTGGGCTGTTCGCCCATTAAAGCGGCACGCGAGCTGGGTTTAGAACGTCGCGAGACAGTTCGGTCCCTATCCGCTGTGCGCGTAGGAGAATTGTGAGGGTCTGTCCCTAGTACGAGAGGACCGGGACGGACGAACCTCTGGTGTGCCAGTTGTCCCGCCAGGGGCACGGCTGGTTGGCTACGTTCGGTCGGGATAACCGCTGAAAGCATCTAAGCGGGAAGCCTTCCTCGAGATGAGTTCTCCCACCCCTTTGTGGGTGTAAGGCCCCCGGTAGACGACCGGGTTGATAGGCCGGAGATGGAAGCGCGGTAACGTGTGGAGTCGACCGGTACTAATAGGCCGAGTGGCTTGAACACACTGAACGTTCAGAGTGAGTCGCTGCGAGAGATGTTCGCGTCCCTGTGTGGTTCCCAGAAAACAACCTGGGCACCGCGGTTTTGATAATTGGATACCGAGCCGAATGGTTCGGACGTTGATTTGCCCGCCC
>NZ_JBFARL010000446.1:0-1610 GCF_040674655.1 Actinomadura sp. NPDC049753
TTGTGGCACACCTGGCAGTCCGAAGCCGGTGCTTGGGCCCCCGACTGGGTGTCTCTGGGCGGCCGGCTGGCCAGCGACCCGGCGGTGGTGCTGAGTCCCAACGGTGCTCTGTCGGTGTTCGCTCGTGATCCGGGCGGGCGTATCACCCACACGTGGCAGCACGGCCCTGAGGAGGGTTACGCCTGGCACGGGGGCTGGGTGGATATGGAAGGCGCGGTGGTGGGCCGACCGACGGTGCTGGTGGGCCGTGACGGCGGGATGGTTCTGTTCGCCCGTGGGACCGACAACGGCTTGCACCACCGGTGGCAGACCGGGACCGGCGGACCCTGGTCAGGCTGGGCGCCGCTGGGAGGCCAGTTGGCCAGCGACCCGGCGGTGGTGCTGAGTCCCAACGGTGCTCTGTCGGTGTTCGCTCGTGATCCGGGCGGGCGTATCACCCACACGTGGCAGCACGGCCCTGAGGAGGGTTACGCCTGGCACGGGGGCTGGGTGGATATGGAAGGCGCGGTGGTGGGCCGACCGACGGTGCTGGTGGGCCGTGACGGCGGGATGGTTCTGTTCGCTCGCGGGACCGACAACGGCTTGCACCACCGGTGGCAGACCGGGACCGGCGGACCCTGGTCAGGATGGACGCCGCTGGGCGGCCAGCTCACCAGCGACCCCGCCGTCGTTCTCAACCCCAGCGACGACCTGTCGGTATTCGCCCGCGACCCCAACGGACACGTCACCCACACCTGGCAGCAAGGCCCCGAACACGGCCACGCCTGGCACGACACCTGGGTCGACATGGAAGGAAACCTCGCCCCCGACCCACCTGAAGCCACAACTCTCACGCCGGCGCAGGCCGACAGCGTCGCACCCTGAAGCGGCCGCTGGCATCTGGGTGCCATCCAATCCGCGTAGCGCGGGCCCTATCTCGCTGTGACGACCTTCCGCACCCCGCCTCAGCGGCCGCGTGTTGCTGGCCCAAGCTCGTCGCGGCGCCGGTTCGCGAGCTGACAACGCTCCACCTGCCCGCCACCACGAATCGTCTGACCAACTGAGGGGAACACGATGAAGCCCTGCCACGTCCCGCCGGATCGCGACCTGGAAGTGACGAAAGCCGTCTACATCGTCGGCCGTGACCTGAAGGTCTCCGACAAGGTCATGCTCGCCGGTTTCGAAGCCGGATGGGTCGAGTCCCACATGAACAACCTGCCGTGCGGCGACCGCGACTCCCTCGGAGTCTTCCAGCAGCGCCCCAGCCAGGGATGGGGGACTCCGGAACAGATCATGCAGGTGCCCTACGCGGCCAGGCAGTTCTTCACCCGTGCCGTGCGCGTCGAGCAGCAGTCTCCTCACCTCACCGCTGGGCAGACGGCGCAGAAAGTCCAGCGCTCCGCCTTCCCCGATCGTTACGACCAAGCCGAGGGGAAGGCACGAGCTCTCCTCAGCGAGGCCATCGCCGCGGTAGGCACCCCTCCGCGGGGAGTGTCGCGGGTGAGTGTGGGGGTGCCGTCGGTGGTGGACCACGGTTCGGGGATGGTGGTGTTCGGTGTTGATACTTCCGGTGGGGTGGTCCATCGGTGGCAGAACGCGCCGGGTGGTGCGTGGTCGGGGTGGACGCCGCT
>NZ_JBFARL010000447.1:0-1561 GCF_040674655.1 Actinomadura sp. NPDC049753
TTGCACTCCTCCACGGAGTACTTCGGAGGCTCGAACCGGTGATCCCGGAACGACAGGGACATGGTCCCGGAGAAGTCCTCGATCGGACTGATCTCCTGGAAGATCTCCTCCAGCCCCGACTGCGTCGGGACGTCCCTGCGCCCGGCCTGGCGAGCCGCCTCGACCCGGGCCTTCCAGCGCTCGTTGCCGACCAGCCAGTCGAACGAGTTGGTCTGCAGGGCGAGCAGGTCGGGAACCTCGAGGGGCTCGTGGATGCGTGAGAAGGAGACGCGGCGGGGACCGGCGGGTACGGCGGAAGCGGTGCGCGAGGCAGCCAACAGGTGTGTCCTTCCGAGGGCTCGCGGCGGACTGGCGATGCGCACGCCGGACGACTTCACGGCCGAAGCGGAAGGAGGGGACGTCGAGGCGAGCGCGGAAGGGCAGCATAGAGCAAAATGCAGAGAGCTGTCCACGCCTATATGAACTGTCAACCTCTATCCCGGAACCAGGATGACACGCGCGCTTCGACCTCGTCAACCCGCGCGCCTGAAAGCCCCGGAGGAGAGATGCGTCCATCTATATGTTCGGAAAGGGGCGCCCGCCTACGCAGATCGAGTCGCCTCCGTCCTCATCCCAGGGAGGAAACGAAGCCGAGGATCACCGCCGCCAGGGCGGCGACGCCGAACCGGGCCGCCGACCGGCGGGTGGGGCGGGGCCCCTCCCGGAGGGTCGCGAGTCCGAGGGGCACGAACGCGGCGCACAGGCCCGCCGCACCCGCGATCGACAACGGCGTCGTCCCCTTCAGCACCCCCAGCGGCAGGACCGCCATGAGCGCCAGCCCGAGACAGCGCACCGGGCCGAGCACGCCGGCGCGCCAGGCTCCGAACGCCAGCACGGGCCAGCCGAGCATGATCGCGAACGAGGTGTACTGGAAGATGTGGAACGCCTGATAGGAGTCGGCCACGGCCGCGGTGGCCGACGGCCGCCCCTGGGCGTCGACGAGCCCGAAGGCCAGATGGTCCGCGCCGGCGTGGAACGTGCGGGCGAACAGCCCCACCAGGACGAGGCCGCCGCCGAACGCCGCCGGCGTCGGCCGGACGGCGCCGATGCGCAGGGCCAGGTCGCTGACGGCCGGCCCTAGGGCCACCGTCCCGGCCGCGAAGCAGCTGTAGGACGCCGTCATCAGCATCGGGTGCCGGTCGTAGGCGGCCAGTTGGTCGGGGAAGAAGAAGTGGAATCGCGCTCTGAGGAGCACCCCGCACAGCAGCAGGACGGGTCCGAAGAGCAGTGATGTCCCGGCGAGCCACCGTCCCGGGAACGCGAAGACGACGTGTGCCGGAGGTTGGGTTGACGACATGCCCACAGGCTGCCCGCACAGCGCTTTCCCGCGGATCGGCCCGGAGCCGACATTCCTCGTTCATACATCTGCGGACACCGCTCGCCGACATGGCGGCGCCTTCATCCCCAGGGATGATCCACTCTGGTCACGGCCGGCGCGGCGGTCCTTCAGCACCAGCACGCCGTGCGGGTCGGCGAGCGCCGCGCCGAGCGCGTCCTGCACCTCGTCGGCCGTCTGGTCGGT
>NZ_JBFARL010000449.1:0-1533 GCF_040674655.1 Actinomadura sp. NPDC049753
CCCCGCCCTCCCCGGCGCGGCGGGCCGGACGCCGGGGCGGCCCCGGCGCCGGGCCCGGCGCGCGTCAGGCGTCCTCCAGGCGGAAGCCGACCTTCATGGTGACCTGGAAGTGGCCCACCTCACCGTCCTCGATGTGGCCGCGGACCTCGGTCACCTCGAACCAGTCGAGGTGCCGCAGGGTCTGCGAGGCGCGCCGGACGCCGTTGCGTATCGCGGCCTCGACGGACTCCGGCGAGGTCCCCACGATCTCGGTCACGCGGTACGTGCGATCGGTCATCGACTCCTCCAGATGTTTTGCCCAGTGCCGCCGGTGCGGGTCGGACTCCATGGGCTTACCGTGGAATGGTGAAGGTCAATCACCGCCACCACCGCGAGCCGGCGGTCTACACGGTCACCGACGCTCCCCGCCCCATGTCGGAGGACATCGGCCACCGCCAGCGCCGGTACCTGATGTCCATGGGCGTCCGCACGATCTGCTTCGTGGGGGCGGTGGTGGCCGCCGTGGCGGGCGCGCCGTGGTGGCTCGCGCTGCTCATGGTGGTCGGCGCCGCGGTGCTCCCCTACGTCGCCGTGATCTTCGCGAACGGGGGACGCGAACCGACCGCCCCGGCGGCCTTCGACGACCGTCACCGCAGGGAACAGAAGCCGGTTTCCGGACAGCGACCGGAAATCCGGTCGTGACATTCTCTTGACTAACCGCGGGGGGTTTCGGTGTACGATTTGTACCGGCGCTCTGGTCCCCCGTCGGAGCGCCCGTGCCGGTGTTCCGGGCCCCCGTCGGAACACCGATGATGCGGCGCCGGGTGGATTGCCCCCGTATCCACCCGGCGCCGCTTTTCATTGTCCGGGAATCCCGCTGAAGCTTCGCGGGCCCGCGGATGACCTTCCCCGCACCTTCGCTTGACCGACCGGCCCGAGCCGGGCACATCTCCGCGAGAACGCAAGCCCTCCGCGCTGTCCTGGTCCGGCCATGCCCCCAAAACCGGCCATTCCATACCGTTTCTCGTCCGCAATCGCGGGGCCCGGACGCTGCCGCGCGGGCCTCTTCGTCAGGGCGGCCGGGCGCGGGCCGATCCTTCCCGGCGCCCGCCGCGTACTGCTGAGCGGCGCCCCCTTGACGGAGTCGGCTGTTGAGACGAACATCACAGCTGCCTCGCCTGAGACATATCGGCCATGTGTCTCAGTGGCGGGCCGTCCGCCCACGGGCGCGGCACGGCCCGCAGCCCCGCCCGGGAAACGGAGACCGGCCATGAGCGCTTTCGACGACGTGCCCGAGTGGGCGCCCCGGAACCTGCCGGAGCCGGGCGGCCCCGAGTCCCCCTACACCTTCCTCGGCGCCTCGCAGCCGACCGGGCTGCCGCCCCGCCGCGCGGCGGGCGGCCGGGAAGACGAGCCCTTTGACGCCTTCAGCAGACCCGGCCGGTCCGCCCGTCCCCCGGGCCCGGCGCGCATAACAGGGAGCGCTCACCACTCCCCTTCCCCTACCCTGTAGGTGCCGTCCGCTACGCTCTACCGCGAGCGACGACACGCCTC
>NZ_JBFARL010000450.1:0-1529 GCF_040674655.1 Actinomadura sp. NPDC049753
AACGTGATCATCGCAACGTCCATCGTGCTCATCGTCACGAGCCTGCTGATGGTGGCGCGGGGGCGGGCGGGGACGGCGCCTGCGCGGCGGGCGCCGGCGGCGGGGCGGAGACGTCGGGGAACGAGGGGAGCGGGCCGGCGTCCGACAGCGCCAGGGCGCCGCGGCCGGCGTGCGCCACGTCCGTCACCGGCAGCCCCAGCTCGGCCTGGACGCGCTGGAGCGCCTGCGCGAACTCCACGGCGCTCGCGAACCGCTCGTCGGGCGTCTTGGCCATCGCGCGCACGATGACGTCGGTGACCTGCCGCGGGACGTCGGGGCGGGGGATCGGGGGCGGCGGGTCGTTCAGGATCCGCAGCATCAGCGGCGCGATGCCCTCGCGGGGCGGCCCCTTGAACGCGGGCCGTCCGGCCAGCAGCTGGTAGAGCGTCGAGCCGAGCGAGTACAGGTCGGACCCGATGCCCGGCGGCCTGCCCTCCAGCACCTCGGGGGCGGCGTGGTGCGGGGTGAACGCCTGCGTGTGGGTGGCGTCGAAGCTGTCGACCAGGCGGGCGATGCCGAAGTCGGCGAGCGCGGGCTCGCCGTACCGCGACAGCAGCACGTTCTGGGGCTTGACGTCCCGGTGGAGGACGTCGGTCTCGTGGGTGGCGGCGAGCGCGCCCGCCATCTTCACCCCGATCCGCAGCACCTCGGCGAAGGCGAGGGGCCCCTCCCGCGCGAGCCGGTCGGTGAGCGCTCCGTGCTCGAAGTACTCCATCACGATGTAGGGGCGCCCGGACCGGGTGGTGCCGGTGTCCAGCACGGTCACGATGTTCGGGTGCCCGGAGAGCCGACCGGTGATCTTGCATTCGCGCTGGAACCGCCGCATCGCCGCGTCGTCGACCGCGCTGATCGACATGACCTTCAGCGCGACCATCCGGTCCAGGCGCTCCTGGTGGGCGCGGTAGACGACGCTGAAGCCGCCCTCGCCGACCTGCTCAAGCACCCGGTAGCCCGGAACGTCCTCGGTCATGGGTCGGGGGTTCCCTCTCGATCGCTCGTCTCGTCCGGGGCGCGTGCGGGGCGCGTGCGGGGCTGGTTCGTTCGATGCGGTGCGGCCCGGGGCGGTTCCCCCGGGCACAAGCGTAGTACGGGGAGGAAACGGGCGTGGCTGCTCTCGCGGGGAAGGCCGGGCCCGACCGCCTCCGGCACATCGTACGGAAATGAGATGACATTTCCATTCGGTCGGTTAATCGTTGTGCCAATTGCGCTCCAGCGCCGACTCTCTCCGTCCTAACCTCGGGATTCGCGACGAAGGAACTGCCCCAGAGGGAGTGGCCCGCCGTGACGGACGATGTCATGACGAATCCGCACAGGGAAACACCGCCGACCGAATCGGCTTATGGCGACCTTGTCCGGATGGCGTATTTCGTTCTACCGGGACGGGGAAAGCGCGTCTACCGGCTGGCGATCGCCCGCCGGATCGTGGACTCCACCGCGCGCGGCGCCCGCGACCGCTCCGCCGCCGGGCACGCCCGGCGCCGCACCCGCGT
>NZ_JBFARL010000451.1:0-1527 GCF_040674655.1 Actinomadura sp. NPDC049753
GCACGCCGTCCAGCGCCCCGTCGAGACCCGCACCAGTACCCGCATGGAACCGGTCCGCTACCTGGAGATATCCGAGCCCGGCCTGCCTGCCGGGCGTGCCGCCCCGGAGGGCGCCTGCGGGGCCTTCTCCGCGGTGCTCATTTGCGCTCCTGCCGCATTCTCCGGATGTTGAACAGCATGGCGGGCAGCACCAGCACGAACAGCAGCACGGCGATGGCGCTGCCGGAGCCCTGGTCGTTGCCGCCGCCGAACGACTCGGTCCACATCTGCAGCGCCAGCACGCTGGCGTTCGGATCGCCGCCGCCGATGATGTAGACGAGGTCGAAGACCTTCAGGACGTTGATGACCAGCGTCACCAGCACCACCATCAGGACGGGCGCGAGCAGCGGGATCGTCACCCGCCGGAACACCTGCCACTCGGTGGCGCCGTCGACCCGCGCCGCCTCCAGGGCGTCCCGCGGAATGGCGGCGAGCCCGGCGGCGATGAGCACCATCGCGAAGCCCGACCACACCCACAGGTACGACCCGATGATCGCCGGGGTGATGAGCGTGTCGCCGAGCCATTCGGCGCCCTGGTAGGCGGTGGTGAAGTTGTCCTTGGGCAGCCGGATCGTGTACGTCCCGGCGGGCACCTTCCGCATGGTGAAGGTTCCGTCGGCCTCGGTGGTGGCCTTGGCGACGACCTTGCCGCCCTGGACCGCCTCGACCCGGATGCCCGGCAGGCCCGACTCGCCGGAGTTCGGGGCGTTCTGCTGGCCGCCCCCGCCCCGGGTGAAGTCGAACCAGACCGTGCCGGTCAACCGGCCCGGCCCGGCCGCCGGGGGCGGCGCGGCCGGCTCGGCGTCCTTCGGCAGGTACTCGGGCTTGATCTTCAGCAGCGGGACGAGCGCGCTCTGCCCCGCCGAGTACGGCCGCACCGAGACCACGGCGCCGCCGTCCTGCCGGACCGGCGCGTTCCCGCCGTTGCGCGGCCCGGCCCCCGGGTAGGTGGTGTCCTGCCGGAACATGTCGTGGACCGCGACCATCGCCGCGTTCGCCACGCCCTTGTCCGGGTCCTGCTGGTACACCAGCCGGAAGATCACGCCGGAGGCGAGGAACGAGATCGCCATGGGCATGAACACCACGAGCTTGAACACCGTCGCCCACCGGATCCGCTCGGTGAGCACGGCGAACACCAGGCCGATGATGGTCACCACGGTCGGCGCCACGACGACCCAGATGGCGGTGTTGCGCACCGCCACGAGGTTGTCGTGCCCCTTGAAGACCCCGGTGTAGTTGTCGACGCCGACGAACGAGCCGCCCGAGGCGTCGAAGAAACTGCGGATCACCGAGTAGACGATCGGGTACACGACGAGGAAGCCGAGCAGCAGCAGCGCCGGCAGCAGGAACGTCAGGGCCAGCCACGACGGCGGGGTCAGCCGCTCGCGCGTGCCGCCCTTGACACGCCCGCCACCAGCCCGGTGCCCGCGGCTCTCAGCCGCGCCCTCGAAGCGGCGGGACGTCCCGCTGCGGTCCAGGGCATGCCGT
>NZ_JBFARL010000452.1:0-1517 GCF_040674655.1 Actinomadura sp. NPDC049753
TCTGGCGCAGCACCGTGTCGAGGAGGGTGCGCGCGAGGGCGGTCCGGTCCAGCCCGGCGGAGTCGACGCGCGTGCCGGCCTTGCCCCGGTCAGACCGACTTGCGGTACAGCTCCGCGACCATGAAGGCGAGGTCCAGCGACTGGCCCCGGTTGAGCCGGGGGTCGCAGGCCGTCTCGTAGCGCTGGTGCAGGTCGGCCTCGGCGAGCCCCTGGCCGCCGCCCACGCACTCGGTCACGTCGTCGCCGGTGAACTCGATGTGGATGCCGCCCGGGTGGGTGCCGAGGGCCCGGTGGACCTCGAAGAACCCGGCCACCTCGTCGAGCACGTCGTCCAGCCGCCGGGTCTTGTGCCCGCTCGGCGCCTCGAACGTGTTGCCGTGCATCGGGTCGCAGATCCACGCGACCGGGGCCCCGCTCTGGTGCACCTTCTCGATCAGCGGCGGCAGCGCGTCGCGGATGCGGTCGGCGCCCATGCGGGTGATGAAGGTGAGCCGGCCGGGCTCGCGCTCCGGGTTCAGCCTCTCCATCAGGGCCAGCGCGTCGTCGGCGGAGGTCGTCGGGCCGAGCTTCACGCCGATCGGGTTGCGGATGTGGCGGAGGAACTCCACGTGCGCCCCGTCCAGCTGCCGGGTCCGCTCGCCGATCCACAGGAAGTGCGCCGACACGTCGTAGGGCAGGCCGCTCAGATGGTCGATGCGGGTCAGCGCGCGCTCGTATTCCAGCAGCAGCGCCTCGTGGCTGGAGTAGAACTCCACCCCGTGGAACTCGTCGGGGTTCGCCCCGCACGCCTTCATGAACGTCAGCGCCCGGTCGATCTCGCCCGCCAGCTGCTCGTAGCGGCGGCCCGCCGGGCTCTGCGCGACGAAGTCCTGGTTCCATGCGTGCACCTGGCGCAGGTCGGCGTAGCCGCCCTTGGTGAACGCCCGGCACAGGTTCAGCGTCACCGCCGAGCAGTGGTAGGCCTTGAGCAGGCGGTGCGGGTCGTTGCGCCGGGAGGCGGCGTCGAAGGCGAACCCGTTGACCGCGTCGCCCCGGTAGGCGGGCAGCTCCACGCCGCCGCGGGTCTCCACGGGCTTGGAGCGCGGCTTGGCGTACTGGCCCGCCATCCGGCCGATCTTCACGACGGGAACGCTCGCCGCGTAGGTGAGGACGACCGCCATCTGCAGCAGCGTCTTCAGCTTGTTCTTGACCGCGTCGGCGTTCGACCCCTCGAACGTCTCGGCGCAGTCGCCGCCCTGCAGGACGAACGCCTCACCGCGGGCGACGTCCGCGAGCTGCGCCTTCAACTGGTCGCATTCGCCGGCGAACACGAGCGGCGGCTGGGCCGCCAGCTCGGCGGCGACTTCGCCTACCTCGGCCGGATCGTCCCAATCGGGCTGCTGGAGAGCGGGGAGGGCGCGCCACGCGTCGAGGTCCCCGATGACGGCGGAATTACTCACCCTGAAAGGCTATGGCACGGCCCGCCCTGCGTGGACGGAAAGGCCCGCGCGCCGAGGGCCGGCGGGCCCTGACGCGGC
>NZ_JBFARL010000453.1:0-1482 GCF_040674655.1 Actinomadura sp. NPDC049753
GGTCGGCGTCAGCCCGGGGCCGAGGCCCACGATCCGCTCGGCCGCCTCCACCGCGCCCGCGAGGTCGCCGGCGGCGCAGGCCGCGGCGAGCGCGTCGGGGTCGGGGTGCCCGGCGAGGCCGCCGCCCGACGGCCCGGCGGCGGTGAGCGCGCCCGCCGCGGTCAGCTCGGCCTCCAGGGCGCGCACGCCCCGGGCCAGCGCGTCGGGCCGCAGCCCGCCGAGCGCGGGGGAGGGGTCCCACCAACGGCGCACGCGCACGGTGAGGCCATCCGCCTCGATCCGGCCGTCGCCGACGAACGCGTCCGCGCCCTCGCGGACGGACCGGAACGGATGCTCGCGGCGGGTGGCGACGAGCACCACCGCGTTCGGCAGGCGTCCGGCGTCGGAGGTGACGACGGCGAGCACGCGCGGCTCGGGGCCTCCCCGCATCTCCAGGTACAGCGCGGCCGGGAACACCGCGATGACGCGGGCGGCGCGGCGCGGCGGGTCGAGCAGCGGCCGCAGCGCGAGGCTCGCGGCGCCGGCGGCGGGGGGCCGGCCCTGCGGGCGGGGACGGGCCGGGAGCCGGATCGGGTCGCGGACGAGAGCGGTCACGGATCCTCCCGAGGCCGGTGTCGGCGGCCGCACGGCGTGCGGGCGGCCCGGCCTCCGGCATGACGGTAGAACGGGCCCGGCATCGGACGTATGGATAATTCTGCCAAGGATGGTTGTCATCGTTCGTCTTTGTTGTCAGTGTTGATCAGGAATCGGTAGCGATCACGCCGTTACGGGCGATGTACGCACCAAAAGGCGAGGTGACCCCTGGCATGAGTTACACCACTGCGGACCCGGGCCCACCGGCCCTCAGGCTCGCGAGTACCGGAACCCTGACCTACGGCCTGTCGGTCGGCGAGGTCCTCGGCGTCAGCACCCTGAACGGCGCCCGCCTCATCGCCGGACGAGCCGGACTCGAACGCGTCGTCCAGCGGCTGAACGTGATGGAGGTCCCCGACATCCTGTCGTGGGTCAAACCGAACGAACTGCTGCTGACCACCGGCTACCCCCTCCGCAACACCCCCCAGTCGCTCGACAACCTGGTGTCCGACCTGGACGAGCGCGGCCTGGCCGCGCTGGCCATCAAGCTCGGCCGCTACCTGGACTCGCTCCCCGCCGAGATGATCGCGCAGGCGGACCGGCGCGGCTTCCCCCTGATCCTGCTCCCGAACGACGTCGGCTTCGACGACATCCTGAACCAGGTGCTGACCGACATCCTGAACCGGCAGGCGGCCGTCCTCGCCCGCACCGAGGAGGTGCACCGGGCGCTCGTGCAGATCGTGCTGTGCGGCGGCGGCCTCCAGGAGGTCGTGGACGAGGTCGCGACGCTGCTGGACGTGGCGGTCGTCGTGCTACGACCTGCGCGGCCGCCCGGGTGAGGTCACGGCGGACGTCCGCCGGGACCTCCGGGTGCGCGGCGAGATAGGCGTTCAGTTCGGCCTGCGCCTT
>NZ_JBFARL010000454.1:0-1481 GCF_040674655.1 Actinomadura sp. NPDC049753
CTCGCGCCTGGCCGACGTCATGGTCACGGCGCTGCGGGACGTCCAGGGCGTCCGGCGCCCGTCCGACCTCGTGTACGAGTCGTTCCACCGGCAGCACGGCCACCGCGTCCGCGAGGCGGTCGCGGCGCCGGCCGGGCGGCAGGAGCCGCGCTAAGACCGGGCGCGGCGAGGGCACGCGCCCCCGCGCCCGGCGCGGCCGGCCGCCCTCACCCGCCCCCCGGTTCGCTGCGCTCATGCCCCTACCGTACGCACCCCCGCCCGGCCCGCCACCCCTACGAAAGTCGCGTCCCGCAGGCCTTTCGCACCGCCCGGACCCGACGATCCGCCCTCCCGCCGGGGCCGTCCGCGCGGCTGGAATCGGCCGCATGACGCTGAAGCGCCCTCTCCCCAGATGGATCGTCCCCCGCCGCCCCCGGCTCGCCAGGCTCGTGGTGAGGGGCCTCGTCGCGCACCGCGCCCGCCTGGCGCTCTCGGCCGCCGCGGTGGTCGCCGGCGTCGCGTTCGTCGCGGGCACCCTGATCTTCTCCGCGACGCTGGACCGCTCGTTCGACCGCGCCTTCGACGACCTCGGCCGCGGCACGGACGTGATCGTCCGGTCGCAGCGGGCGTTCCGGCCGGGTCCGGGCGAGCAGGCGCCGGAGCGGCCGGTTCCCGCCTCGCTGCTGGCACCCGTGCGGGGCGTGGACGGTGTCGCCAAGGCGCGGGGGGTCGTGACCGGCTTCGCCGCCGTCGTCGACCGGCGGGGCAGGATCGCGGGCGCCGAGCCGCAGACCGGGACGGCGTGGGACGGCGACCGGGACCTGTCCCTGCCCCGCCTCGTCTCCGGGACGCCGCCCACGGCGCCGGACGAGGTCGCGGTCGACGTCGCCACCGCCCGCGAGGCGCGCTACGGGATCGGCGACCGCGTCACGGTGGCGACGCTCTCCGGCACCCGGACGTTCCGGCTCACGGGCCTGTTCGAGGTGGGCGACTCGGCGCTCGGCGACTCGATCTCGATGACGGCGTTCGCGCCGCGGACGGCGGACCGGCTCCTGTCCGAGCGTCCCGGAACGTACTCGCGGATCGTGGTGCACGCCGAGGACGGGGTCTCGCAAGAACGCCTCCGCGCCGCGGTGGCGTCCGTCCTCCCGCCCGGCACGGAGGCGGTCACGGGCCGGCGGGCCGTCGACGAGCAGGCCGCGGCGGTCAAGCCGATCCTCACGGCGATGCGGACGTTCCTGCTGCTCTTCGCCGTGATCGCGGTGTTCGTCGGCTCTTTCGTGATCTTCAATGCCTTCGCGATGCTGGTGCGCGGGCGGGTGCGGGAGCTGGCGCTGCTGCGCGCGGTCGGCGCCTCGCGCGGCCAGGTCACCGCGTCGGTGCTCGGCGAGGCGGCCGGGGTCGGGCTCGCGGGCTCCACGCTCGGCCTCGCCGCGGTCTGAGATGCGGCCCTCGCGCTCGCGTACCCACTTGCCGGGTTTGTGGGTGGCGAGGTGGAGGAG
>NZ_JBFARL010000455.1:0-1465 GCF_040674655.1 Actinomadura sp. NPDC049753
GCGGCGTCGCCGTCTGCGACGCGGGCGTGATCCGGGCGGCGCTCGCCCACGCGCTCGGCGCCGGCGTCCTCGCGGCCGACCGGATCGACCTCGCGCCGCTGTCCACCACGAGGCTCGCCGCCGCCGGGAGCGGCTGGCGGGTCGCCCATGTCAACCGGAAGGTCCAGGTGTGAACACCGCCTACCCGTTCAGCGCCGTCGTCGGGCTG
Source organism: Actinomadura sp. NPDC049753 (assembly GCF_040674655.1). Taxonomy (NCBI): domain Bacteria; kingdom Bacillati; phylum Actinomycetota; class Actinomycetes; order Streptosporangiales; family Thermomonosporaceae; genus Actinomadura; species Actinomadura sp. NPDC049753. The sequence continues at coordinate 209 of NZ_JBFARL010000455.1, forward strand.
GACGACCTGAAGCTGGCGCTGCTGCTCAACGCCGTCTCGCCGCGGGTCGGGGGCGTGCTGGTGCGCGGCGAGAAGGGCACCGCCAAGTCGACGATCGTCCGGGCCCTGGCCGCGCAGCTCCCCGCCGTGGACACGGTGCCGGGCTGCCGGTTCGCCTGCGACCCGGCGGCGCCCGACCCGTCCTGCCCGGACGGCCCGCACGAGCCGGGCGGCCCGTCCGAGCGGCGGCCGTCCGCGCTGGTGGAGCTGCCGGTGGGCGCCTCGGAGGACCGGCTCGCCGGGTCGCTGGACGTCGAGCGGGCCCTGACCGAGGGCGTCAAGGCCTTCGAGCCGGGGCTGCTCGCGGCGGCGCACCGCGGCGTCCTGTACGTGGACGAGGTGAACCTCCTGCACGACCATCTGGTCGACCTCCTGCTGGACGCCGCCGCGCTCGGCACCTGCTACGTGGAGCGCGAGTCGGTGTCGGTGCGGCACGCGGCCCGGTTCCTGCTGGTCGGGACGATGAACCCGGAGGAGGGCGAGCTGCGTCCCCAGCTCCTCGACCGCTTCGGGCTGACGGTCGAGGTGCGGGCGTCGCGGGATCCGAAGGAGCGGGCCGAGGTCGTGCGGCGGCGGCTGGCGTTCGAGGCGGACCCCGCCGCGTTCGCCGCGCGCTGGGCGGACGCCGAGGCGGAGCTGGCGGAGCGCATCTCGGCCGCGCGGGAGAGGCTCGCCGGGGTCCGGCTGCCGGACGAGCGGCTGGAGCAGATCGCGGCCGTGTGCGCGGGCTTCGAGGTCGACGGGCTGCGCGCCGACCTGGTCACGGCCAACGCCGCGCTCGCGCACGCCGCCTGGCACGGACGCGGCGCGGTGGCCGACGAGGACGTGCGCGCGGCGGCCCGCCTGTCGCTGCCGCACCGGCGCCGCAGGGACCCGTTCGACGCCCCCGGGCTGGACGAGTCGCTGCTCGACGAGCTGCTCGACGGCACGTCCCCCGGCGAGGACCCTCCCCCGGACGGCGGAGGGGGCGGCGGCGAGCCCCCGTCCCCGCCGCAGGACGGAGGGCGGCAGGGCCCTGCCACGTCACTAGAGGCGAGCCCCGAGCGGAACGCAAGCTCGTCACACGACGCGGGTCCGTCGCACGACGCGGGCCCCGAGCAGAACGCGGCCCCGTCAGAGGACGCGGGCCTGGCGGCGAGGTTCTCGACGCGGCGGGCCATCCCGTCCGGGTGCAGGGCGAGGCGGAGCACGTTGACCGGCGGTTCCAGCAGGGCGGGC
>NZ_JBFARL010000456.1:0-1448 GCF_040674655.1 Actinomadura sp. NPDC049753
CCCGCCATCGTCCGTGTGGCGGGGGACCTCGACGTCTACCCGCTCTACGACTCGGTGGAGCAGGCTCTCACCGCAGCCCAGCAGGACCGGCCGACTGCGGCGAGGGCGGGGTGCGGCGCCGACGCCAGGGCTGCCACCTGGACCAGCAGCGTCAGCAGCAGGGTGACGACGCCGAACGGGCCGATGTCGGACCGCTTCATGATCGCCAGTGCCTCGGCGGCGGGACGCCCGCTGCCGAGGCCGTCGGCGAGGTCGGCGAGGCCGTCCAGATGCAGGGCGCGGGTGACCGCCGCCGACGCGGCCACCGCGAGCGCCGCGGCGAGCAGGTGGGAGAGGCCGAGCGGGCCGCCCGCGAGCAGGACCAGCGCGGCGGCCCCGCCCGGGATCAGCCCGGCGACGGGGGCGAGCAGCATCGCCGAGCGCGCGGCGTCGCGGTCGACCCGGCCCGTGCCCAGCGGGACGACGGTGAGCAGCGTGACCGCCAGCCGCAGGCCGGCGGTCATCCGAGGTCCGGGACGGTCACCGCAGCTCCATGACGCGGCCCGCGACGACCAGCGCCGCCTCCTCGGACTCGGCCGCGAGCCGCTGGTTGGCCCGGCCGAGCACGTCCCGGAACGCGCGCCCGGACGCCGTCGTCGGCACCAGCGACAGGCCGACCTCGTCGCTCACCGCGACGACCCGCGCCGCCGTGCCCCGCCAGGCCGCGACGAGGCCGTCCACGAGCGGTTCCACCCGCGCCGGCTTCTCCCAGGCGTCCGTCTCGGACATGGCGGCCGCGAGCCAGGTGCCGATGCCGTCCACCAGCACCGGGCCGGTCGCCGACGCGAGCACGTCGGCGAGCTCGGTCGTCTCCACGGTGCGCCACCACGCCGGGCGGCGCAGCCGGTGCGCGGCGACGCGCTCCGCCCATTCGGGGTCGTCGCCGCGGACGGGGCCGGTCGCGACGTAGAGGACGTCCGAGCACGCGGCCAGGCGCGACTCCGCCTCGCCCGACTTGCCCGACCGGCTTCCGCCGAGGAGCAGCGTCCGGAACGGGCCGTGCTCCGAGCGGTTCCAGAAGGCCATGCGCCGCTCCAGCTCGGACGGCGAGGACAGGCGGTGGTCGATGTGGACGGCGACGACCCGAGTCTCCGGCGTCACGGCCCCCGTGTGGCGCAGGTATCCCAGATGGTCCGGGGACCCGGCCAAGTCCAGCAGCACGGCGTCGTAGACGGCGCCGGCGGACGGCTCCGGCCTGGCCCCCGGACCGGCCGCCACCAGCGCACGCCCTCCGCCGGGCGCGCGGACCTCGTACCCGCCGGGCACGTCCGTCCGCGGCAGGTCCTCCAGCGCGACGCCGTCGACCGCGGCGGGGGCTCGCTGGCGTCCCTCGTCCTGGTCTCCCTCCTGGACGCGCTGCTCGGCATGGCCCTCGGGCTGTTCGCCAGCGCCTTCGCCCGGACCGAGTT
>NZ_JBFARL010000457.1:0-1446 GCF_040674655.1 Actinomadura sp. NPDC049753
CGTGGTCGCCCGCCAGGGACCGCGCACCGGCCAGCCCTTCCAGCGCGAGCGCGATCGCGCGCGGGTCGCCGACGGCGCGGGCGGCGGCGAGCCCCTCGGTGTGCAGGGCCAGCGCCCGGTCCGGGTCGCCGCGCTCCTCGGCGACGAAACCGAGCTGGGCGTGCACGAACGCCAGGCCCGCCGTCCCGCCGATTCCGCGCAGCCAGTCGAGCCGGGCGCGCAGGTGCCTCTCGGCGGCGTCGAGGTCGCCGCGGGTCCGCGCGACGAGCCCGAGCCCGACCTCGGCGAACTCCTCGGCCGACCGCGCCATGTGCCGCCGCGCCAGGTCCAGTGCCCGCTCGTGCAGGTCGCGGGCCTCGTCGAGGGCGCCGGTGAGGAGCGCGACGCGGCCGAGGCCGGCCAGCCGGAACGAGGTCTCCGGCCACATCCGCGACTCCTCGGCCAGCCGGAGCCCCTCGCGGAGCAGCCGCGCGGCCTCGGCGTAGTCACCGGTGATCTCGGCGCGCCGGACGAGCGCGTCGGACGCCTCCAGCCGCCCCCACGGGTCGCCGATCTCGGCGAACAGCGCGGCGCTCCGCACGGCGTCCCTCTCCATGGAGTCAAGATCGCCATGCCCGACGGCCAGCTTGGCCCGTGTCGCGAGCGCGGCGGCCGTGAACCAGCGGTCGCCCCGCTCCCGGAACACCGCCAGAGCACGGTCGACGCGTCGCTCGTTCTCGGTCAGATCCCCGTACGCCCAATGGACGTGGCTCAGAAGCCACTCGGCCCTGGCCTTGGCGAACGGGTCGTCGTGTTCGGCCAGGGCGGCCTGCCGAAGCTCTTCCGAATCGGTGCCTTCGCCGACCAGCATGGTGAAGGCGGTCAGCCACGTCGCGGCCTCGGTTCTGGCCGGTGACGGCTGCCGGTCGGCGGACAGGGCCCCGGCGAACGCGCGGCGGGCCTCCCCGAAGCGGCCCCGCAGGTACCAGTACCAGGCGAGCGCGTTCACGAGCCGGAACCCCGTCCCGTTGCCCAGCGCGGCGCGCAGGTTCGCGGCCTCCTCGTCGAGCAGCTTCAGGCGGCGCCCCTGCTCGGGCCCGCGCAGCCGTTGCGCGGCCTGTTCGGCCAGGCCCGTGTAGTGGAGGACGTGGCGGCGGCGGAACTCGTCCTCCTCTCCCGCCTCCCGCAGGCGTTCCAGCGCGTAGGCGGCGACCGATTCCAGCAGCCGGTACCGGCCCTCGTCCGTCCGGACGACGAGGGAGCGGTCGACCAGCCGGGCGAGCACGTCGACGCCGGTGTCGCCGACCGCCTCCGCCGCGTCCAGCGTGCAGCCGCCCGCGTGGACGGCGAGGCGCCGCAGCGCGACCCGCTCGGGCCCGGTGAGCAGCTCCCAGCTCCAGTCGATCACCGCGCGGAGCGTCCGCTGCCGGGTCGGGCCGCCGCGCCGACCGCCCGCCAGCACGCGGA
>NZ_JBFARL010000458.1:0-1438 GCF_040674655.1 Actinomadura sp. NPDC049753
CGTCCGCCGGAGCACCGGCCGACCAGGCGGCGGCCGGAGCGGGCGGGGCGCCGGCCGAGGCGCCGCCGGCCGCCGCGAAGCCGGAGGCGCGGAACAAGCCCCCGGAGCAGGAGCCGGAGGCGCCCGCGGAGGCACCGGCCGAGGCGTCGGCAGAGGCGCCGGCCGAGGCGTCGGCGGAGGCGCCCGCGGAGCAGCCTCCGCAGGACCCCGAGCCCGCGCAGAGCGCCGAGGCCCCCTCCGCTCCGAAGGCGGACGCCGCGGCATGGGCCCCCGCGTCCACGCAAGATCACCGGACGACGCGCAGCACGCCCTTCGGAACGGCCGGGCAGGGGTTCCAGGCCGCGGCCCCCGCCCAGGCTCCGCAGACCCCGCAGACCCCGGAGGCCGCGCAGTCCGCGCCGGCCCCGCAGGAGCCCGCGCAGACCCCGCAGACCCCTCAGACCCAGCAGCCCCCGCAGGAGCCCGCGGAAGGGACCAACCCCCCGCCCCCGCCCGCGGCGGACCCGGCCTGGACCACCGCGGAGCGGATCGCCACCAGCCTCCGCCCGCGCGTGGCCGAGCTCTGGCTGGAGGTCCTCACCCGGCACACCGGCGGGGATCCGGCCATGGCCAGCAGGGTCTACCACGTCCTGAACGGCACGCACCTGCTCGGCGAGCTGATGCGCGACGAGACGATCGACGAGGTGCACGTCCACGGGACCCAGGTGACCGTCTGCGGAGCGCGCGGCATCCACCAGATCCCGGGGTTCCCCAGCCTCGCCGCGTCCCGCCGGGCCGTCAAGACGATCACGGCCTCCCGGGAGAAGCGGGGCCTCGTCGTCTCGAAGGTGAACGACTCCGTCGTGATCAGCCGGCGCAACGGCGTGGTCCCGAAGACCAACGCCCTCGTCGCCAGCGGCGTCGTCAGCGGGGACCAGCTCGCCCGGATCCGGCAGGCGCTGCAGCAGATGCAGACCGTGACCGTGACCGGCCCGGCCGCGCGGATCGTCATCCGCGCGCTCGCCTCGCTGATCCCGGAGGGCAGCCGCGTCTTCCTCGGGGCGTACGCGACGCTGCCCGCCGGGTGCGTCACCGCGGTGAGCCCGATGGAGGCCGACTACGTGCTCGGCGTGCGCCCGGGCGCGGTGGCCGAGGAGATGGCTGGCGCGGGGCAGGTCGGCGGCCTCATCGCCAACCCGGAGACGCAGCTCCCCGCGGCGCTGCGGTACGCCGTCACGGGGCCGTCCGCCGCGCCGGAGCGGCTCGTCGAACGCTGACCGCACGCCACCGGGCGCGACCCGCGGCCCGCGCCCGGTCTTCGCCCGAACGACGAAGGGGGGGGGGGGGCCGGGCGGGGGGGGGGGGGGCCCCCCCCCCCGGGGGCCCCGGCGCCCCGCGCCCCGGGGGGGGGGGGGGCCCGTAACACCACCCCCCCCCCCCCCCCCCCCCCGGCGCCGCG
>NZ_JBFARL010000459.1:0-1399 GCF_040674655.1 Actinomadura sp. NPDC049753
CTGACCGGGACGGGCGCCGTGGCGGTGCTCACGGGCGTCGTCACGGCCTCGCCGGCGCTGAGCCGTCCCGCGATCGGCGTCCTGGCGCGGCCGCTCGCCCGCTGGAGCGGAGGCACGGGGCGGATGGGCGTCCGCAACGCCCTGCGCGACCCCCGGCAGACGGCGGCGACGGCGTCCGCGCTGACGATCGGCCTCGCGCTCATCGCGGCGGTGTCGGTGGTCGTCCAGTCGATGGCGGCCTCGGTGGACCGGCAGCTCGACGCGGGCCTCACCGCCGACTACCGGGTCACCGGGCGGAGCGCGATCACGCCGGTGCCGGAGGGCGCGGCGCGCGCGGTGGCGGGCGTCCCCGGCGTGCGGGCCGCGATCCCGATCCGCACGGCCCGGCTCAGGCTGGACGGCTCCGTCCGGACCGCCGCCGCCGGGTCACCGGGCGAGCTGCTGGGCCATTTCCGCCTCCCCCTCCGGGCGGGCACCGCCCGCACCGGCGGGGACGGCCTGCTCGTGGGCAGCACGCTCGCCGCGGAACGGGGCTGGAAGACGGGCACCGCGGTCGAAGGCCAGTACCAGGACGGAACGAAGCGGACGTTCCGCGTCGCGGGCGTCTACGCGGACCGCCGGTCCCTCACCCCCGCCGCTCCCGCCATGATCGTCGATTGGGCGGGATACCGGGCCCACGACCCGCGGGCCCCCGTCGAGCGCATCGAGGTCGACGCCGGAGCGGCCCGCCGGGCCGCGCTGGAGCGGGCGCTCGCCCCCTGGCCCAACCTGGAACTGAAGGACCGCGCCCAGATCAAGCACGACGCCGCCGGCGGGATCGACCTGTTCCTCAAGCTCGTCCTCGGCCTGCTCGTGCTGTCGGTGCTCATCGCCGCGCTCGGCATCGTCAACACGCTCGCGCTGGCGGTGACGGAGCGCCGGCGCGAGATCGGCACGCTGCGCGCCCTCGGCATGGAGCGCCACCGGGTCCGCCGGATGATCCGCTACGAGGCGGTCGTCGTCTCCCTGTTCGGCGCGGTGCTCGGCGTCGGTACGGGGGTGCTCCTCGGGATGGCCCTGCAGCACACGCTCGCCGGAGGGGAGAGCGGCATGGAGGTCCTCGCCGTCCCCTACGCGCGGCTGGCGATGTGCGCCGCCGCGGCGGCCCTGATCGGCGTCGCCGCCGCCGTGTGGCCGGCCCGCCGCGCCACGCGGACGGACGTGCTGCGGGCGATCGCCTCCGAGTGACCCCGCGCCCGGCGGTTCAGGCGGCCGCCGGGACGCAGCGGTCGGGGACGGCGTCGCGGAGGGCCCGCAGGCCGCGCGCGACCAGCGCCCGTGCTCGCCTCCGTGCCGGAGCCGAACGCCGCCTGACGAATCGACACAACGCAGGACGAACCGGAGTTACTGGCGGGTCTTT
>NZ_JBFARL010000460.1:0-1396 GCF_040674655.1 Actinomadura sp. NPDC049753
GGGCGGCCGGACCGTCCAGACCGAGAGCCTGCGGCCCCTGCCGCTGACCAGGCCGCCCGAATGAACCGGTCGGCCTTCGCGAACCGAACCGTCCCCGAAGCCTCGGGCGAGACCGCCGCACGTGAACAAGCCCTCCGAGCCCGCCCCGACCCCGCCCCGTCCCGTCGAACGCCCTGGAGGCCTGCTGGTCCACATCGAACTGCGGGTGCCGCTGCTTTCGGGCGAGGTGCGCGTCCACCTGGGCGTCGACACGCCAGACGGCGATATCCGCTTCATACGGCACCGCGCCGCCTCCTACGGCGATGCACACCGTCACGGCCGCCATCCGGGGTTGAAGCGAGGGTCGCGGGCACGCCTGGACTGAACCCGCCATCTGATTCTTCCCGTAAAGATCCTTCGGAAGGGCCGGACGGAGCCTAAAGGGCTGGTAGCGTCCGCCGCGGCTCCCGAATCCTTGTTACCGAGGAGTCGCCAACCGGCGGCTTGCCATGAAAGAGTGGCGAATCGCCGTAACGGCCTACCGGGCAGACGGGCTTCACTACGCTATAAGCGCCCGGGGTCGCTACGCCGAAATGGGCACGCTGTGAGCTCCCGTGTTGAGGAAGGGCGGTGCCGCATGGATCGCTGCGCCCTGTTCGTGGACGCCGGCTACCTGCTGGCGGACGGTGCCATGGCGGTACACGGCACGCGCCATCGCGAGACCGTCTCGTGGGACTTCGGCGGCCTCCTGCAACTCCTCGGCAACCTCGCCAGGGAGCGCACCGGCATGCCGTTGCTGCGCTGCTACTGGTACGAGGCGACGGTCGAGGGGCGCCGCAACCCCGAGCACGACGCGCTGGCCGACCTGCCGGGCCTCAAGCTGCGGCTCGGCCGGATCCGCCCCGGCCGCCGCGAGGGCGTCGACAGCGAGATCCACCGCGACCTGATGACCCTGGCCCGCAACTCGGCGCTCGCCGACGCCGTCCTGGTCAGCGGCGACGAGGACCTCGCCCAGGTCGTCGCGGACGCGCAGGACCTCGGCGTCCGCGTCACGGTCGTGCACGTCGCCGTCGACGGCAACTGGACGATCTCCCGGGTGCTGCGCCAGGAGTGCGACGACCTCATCGAGATCGGTTCCAGCCACCTGCGCCCCTACGTCAACCTGCTCACCGGCGCCGACGGGGGCTCCTCGCTCGGGACGAGCCCCCTGTCCAACGGGCACGGCGGCACGAACGGGCACGCCGCCTCGCTCGGCCCGCTCCAGAGCACCGGCGGCAACGGGCCGCCGCCCGCGTCCCCGCTGAGCATCCCGCCCGTGACCCCGGCCCCCTCGCCGGCCCCGTCTCCGTCCCCGGCCGTCCGCGACCTCGCCACCGTGATGCCGCCCCGCAGAAACGTGAGGCGTCCGAAGCCGAGT
>NZ_JBFARL010000461.1:0-1370 GCF_040674655.1 Actinomadura sp. NPDC049753
CCGCCTATGACAAGGTGTGGGGTCCGATGCCGGGTGCGGAGCGGGCCAAGTACCTGTACCGGATCGCGCGGATCGTGCAGGAGCGGTCGCGGGAGCTGGCCGTGCTGGAGTCGATCGACAACGGCAAGCCGATCCGCGAGTCGCGGGACGTGGACGTGCCGCTGGCGGCGGCGTGGTTCTTCTACTACGCCGGGTGGGCCGACAAGCTGCGCCACGCCGGGTTCGGGCCCGACCCCCAGCCGGTGGGGGTGGCGGGGCAGGTCATCCCGTGGAACTTCCCGCTGCTGATGCTGGCCTGGAAGATCGCCCCGGCGCTGGCGTGCGGCAACACCGTGGTGCTCAAGCCGGCGGAGACCACGCCGCTGACGGCGCTGCTGTTCGCCGACATCTGCCGGCAGGCCGAGCTGCCGCCCGGCGTGGTCAACATCGTCACCGGCGCGGGCGAGACCGGCGCGGCCCTGGTCGCGCACCCGGGAATCGACAAGGTCGCCTTCACCGGCTCCACCGACGTCGGCCGGCAGATCGCCCGCACCCTGGCCGGCACCGGCAAGAAACTGACGCTGGAGCTGGGCGGCAAGGCCGCCAACATCGTCTACCAAGATGCCGCCCTGGACCAGGCCGTCGAGGGCATCGTCAACGGGATCTTCTTCAACCAGGGCCACGTGTGCTGCGCCGGATCGCGGCTGCTGGTCCAGGAATCGGTCGCCCAACAGGTCCTGGAGCGGCTGAAGGCGCGGATGGCGACGCTGCGGGTCGGTGACCCCCTCGACAAGAACACCGACATCGGCGCGATCAACTCCGCCGCCCAGCTCGCCAGAATCCGCGAACTGTCCGACGCCGGGGAGGCCGAGGGCGCCGAGCGCTGGTCGCCGCCGTGCGAGCTGCCGGCCCAGGGGTTCTGGTTCGCGCCGACCCTGTTCACCGGGGTGGCGCAGTCGCACCGGATCGCCCGCGAGGAGATCTTCGGGCCCGTGCTGTCGGTGCTGACGTTCCGCACGCCCGACGAGGCCGTGACCAAGGCCAACAACACCCCCTACGGGCTGTCGGCGGGCATCTGGACCGAGAAGGGGTCGCAGATCCTGTGGACGGCGCAGCGGCTGCGGGCCGGGGTGGTGTGGGCCAACACGTTCAACAAGTTCGACCCGGCCTCCCCGTTCGGCGGCTACAAGGAATCGGGGTTCGGCCGCGAGGGCGGACGCCACGGACTGGAGGCCTACCTCAATGCCTGACCGTCTCTCCGTGCGCAAAACCTACAAGCTCTACATCGGGGGCGCCTTCCCCCGCTCCGAATCCGGCAGGTCCTACCCCGTGACCGACACCAAAGGCCGCCTGCTCGCCAACGCCTCCCAAGCCTCCCGCAAGGACGCCCG
>NZ_JBFARL010000462.1:0-1364 GCF_040674655.1 Actinomadura sp. NPDC049753
TTCCAGCCTCGTCGTGGCGATGGCCCGCAACGGCACCGACTTCGGCATCCAGGTGTCGGGGACGGGCGACCGCTGGTTCACCGGCCCCGCCGGCGGTTTCACCGAGATCAGCTTCACCCCGTCTCCCGTCGAGCCCTCCCCGCTCGGCCGCCCGCTCGGGGGGCCCTCCCGCTTCCCGGGGGCCAACGCGGGCAGCCCCGCGGAGTCCGCCGGCGCCAGCACCGCGGGCGCCTGGGGCGAGCGGCTGGACCGCGCCGGCCTCGCCGGCCTGCGCGGGCGCGGCTGGCCCGTCCCGGAGGAGCTGCCGGGCCGGCTCGCCCTCTACGAGGCCCGCCGCGAGCACGGCGGCGGCGCCCTGCACCTCAGCTACTCCGACGGCCTCGCGGCCGTCTCGGTGTTCGTGCAGCGCGGCACTCTCGACGAGCGCGGCATGGCGGGGTGGCAGAGGACCGTGCGCCGGGGCCGGACGGTGTACCGCCGCGAGTCCCTGAGGCGCTGGGCGGTGTCCGGCGGGAACGGCTACGTCTACACCGTCGTGACGGACGCTCCGCAGAGCACGGCCACGGCGGTGGCGCTGAACATGCCGCGCGGTTCCGCGCCGTTCCGGACGCGCCTCTCCCGCGGCGCCCGGCGCCTGGCATCGGCGGCGAATCCGTTCGATTGACCCGAGTTATGGGTATTGGCGGCGAGTCTTATGCTCGCCACATGCCCCGCGGGGCAGCATGTGCACCGATAACGAGGACCATGCTCGGTAGGAGAGATGGGGATGACGGAAGACAACCGCGGCCCGGTGAGGGCGCCGTCGGAGGGCGACGACGTCGTCCCCGGGCAGGAGCCTGAGCGGCAGGAGGCGGCGGCTCCTCCCGAGACGGTGACCGACCAGGGGATCCCCGGGGAGCAGCCGGCGGACGAGCCCGAGGCCGACGACCCCGAGCCCGGATCCGCCCGCGACGAGGACGGCGCCGGGACCGGCCCCGCGAGCGCCGACGGGCGCGACTCCGGCGAGGAGGGCGACCGCCTGGTGGCCGGGGGTTTCGCGCCCCCGGACTCGCTCGGCGGGCCGCCCGACACCAGCGAGGACGTGCTCTCCCGGGCCGCCGCGGACATGCCGCAGGAGGTGCCGCTGCAGGACGCCCCGCCGCGCGACATGCCGCAGCCCCCGCCGCCCGTCCCGCTCGACAAGCCGCCCGTGGAGGCGCCCGACGACCGGATGCGGCCCGGGTTCGTGCCGCACAACCAGGACCCGAGGGCCGCGCAGGGCGGCCCGTACGGGGGCTGGCCGCAGCAGTCCCACCAGGGCCCGCCGCCGCCCGCCCCCGGCCGCCCGCCGATGGGCCCGCCGCCCGCGCCGCCCGGCCCGCCGC
>NZ_JBFARL010000463.1:0-1361 GCF_040674655.1 Actinomadura sp. NPDC049753
GGTGAGCCGAAAGAGTTCGCGGCCGGTGGCGGTGTCCCACATCCGCGCTGTGCCGTCGAGACCAGCGGTGAGGGCACGGGCACCGTCCGGACTGACGCTCGCCGTTCTCGGCCAGCGCCTCCGCCAGCCGCCACCGCGACCGCGCCACCTCGTAGACGAACCCGCCGTCGGCGTCCCCGTAGGTGAACAGCTCGGCCGCCCTGCGCCACAGCTCCACGTCGTGGACGCCGTCCAGGCGGCGGCGCTCGGCCTCCGCGCGGGCCAGCCAGCCCTGCCCCTCCCAGCCGAGCCAGGTGCGCGGCTGCCGGTCGACGTCCACCGTGACGACGCTGTGCGCGGTCCGCAGGAGCATGTCGCCGGACTCCCGCGCCGCCCGCAGCGCCTCCTCGTCGCCGTTCGCGCGGGCGCGGGCCGCCCGGTCGGCCTCCGCCCAGAGCCCGGTCGCCGCGATGCGGATCGCCCCGACCGTCTCGACGTAGACGGTGCCGAGGACGTCGCGGATGTGCTCGGCCGCCGTGTCCGGGTCGCCGCGCCACAGCGCGTGCTCGGCGGCGAGCCCGCGGGCGAGGTAGTTGACGAATGCGTCCTGCCCCCACAGTGGAGCGATCCAGCGCAGCCGCTCCTCGACCGTCGGGGCGCCCTGCGCGACCTCCAGGAACAGGGCGTACGCCGACACCTGCGCCTCGGGCGTGCGGACGACCTGCACGGCGAACTCGTCGGCCAGCCGGCCCGCCTCCGCCCAGTTCCCCGATGTGTAGTGGACGAGGTAGCGCAGGGAGCGCAGCACGATGCCGAACGTGCTCCACACGATCCCGTTGTCGACGGCGTACTTCACGCCCGCGTCGGCGGCGCGCGCCGCGCCCGCGAGGTCGCCGCGGTCGAACTTCGTCCGGGCGTGGTGGAACGCCGCCCGCATCGCGATCATGGAGCTGTCGCCGGCCGCCGCGGCCAGCTCATGGGCGCGGGCGAACACCTCCGCCACGCCGGTGTCAGCCTCCCGCGACTCGCGGTACAGGCCGAGCGTGACGAGCAGGCTGGCCTCGGCGCCGGTGGCGCCCGCCTCTCGCGCCGTCTCGATGGCGCGCTCGGCGTACTCGGGCATCTCCCCGGCCGCGTCCCGGTACATCAGCGTCCGCGCGTAGGTGGCGAGCGCGTCGGCGCGCTCGACGGTCGGCGGGTCGGCGGGCAGCATCGCGACCGCCTCCCGCGCCACCGCCTGCGACTCGGCGTCCTCGTCGATGTCGCCGAGATAGGCGGCCAGGTGCTCGCGCAGCAGGCAGCCGAGCCGCACGTCGGCGGGGTCGGCGGCGGCGAGCACCCGGCGCAGCCGGTGCACCGCCCGGCGCAGCTCGCCGGCCCGC
>NZ_JBFARL010000464.1:0-1351 GCF_040674655.1 Actinomadura sp. NPDC049753
GGCGGCGGTGACGTCCTCGGTGTCGAGGACCTCCTGCAAGGCGGCGGCGTCGAGGTGGCCGGGGGGCGCGATGACGGCGGTGCCGCCGTTCAGCACCAGCTTCGGCTCCCCGGCGGCGGCGCGGCGGGTGCGGCGGCGCGGCGCCCCGCCCGAAGAAGGCACCGCAGCAGCGCCGCAACCCGCTGCGCTCCTCGCTCGTGCTGGTCGTCATCGCCGTCGTCATCAGCGCCGGCACCGCCATCGCCTTCGCGCACTGACCGACGGCTCCAGCAGGATCCCGCCAGGCGCGCGGTCAGGCGCGGAGACGAGCGCGGAGACGGGCGGTCAGGCTCGGCGGCCTACTCCGCCGAGGACGAGGAAGCGCTCCGGGTCGGTCACGGCCTCGCCCTCGTCCGGGCGCCACAGCGGCACGTACACCAGGCCGGGGTCGAGCAGGTCCCAGCCCTCGAAGAACCGCAGGATCTCCGCATGGGACCGGGACACCGCCGGCGAGGTGGCCCGGTCGTAGAGCTTGCCGATCGCCGCGGTCTTGGTCGGCTGCGCCTCATCGGTGAGATGCGAGACCACCAGGGCGCCGCCCGGCGCGGCCGCGTCCCGCAGCGCCGCCACGATGCCGGCCGGATCCTCCTCGGGCCTGATCAGGTGCAGCGCCGCGACGAGCAGGAACGCGACCGGCTCGGAGAGGTCGACCAGCTCCTTCAGCTCCGGCGCGGCGAGGATGCCCGCCGGATCGCGCATGTCGGCCTGGACCACCCTGACGCGGTCGTCGCCCGCCAGGAGGGCGCGGCCGTGCGCCACCGCGACGTCGTCGTTGTCGACGTACACCACGCGCGCGTGCGGAGCGACCTCCTGCGCGACCTCGTGCACGTTGCCCTGCGTCGGGATGCCCGAGCCGATGTCGACGAACTGGGCGACGCCCTCCTCGGCGAGCGCGCGCACGGCGCGGCGCAGGAACGCCCGGTTCGCGCGCGCCAGCTCCCGCGCCCGCGGCTCGACCCGCAGCAGCCCCGTCGCCAGATCACGATCCGACGCGAAATTGTGCGCTCCGCCGAGCAGATAGTCGTACACACGTGCGACGCTTGGTCTGCGGCTGTCGACCTCGGGTGGGATCCACTCGGAGTCCATGCATCGTCTCCCTATGCCCGAAGAGGGGCCGTCCGCAGGCACCCCAGCGTAACGCGAGCCGCGACTGGAGGCCCCCCGTACACGGACAGTGAGGACCATGGCCGAAGACCCCCCACGGCCAGGCCGGGCGACCGTCCTGCTCACCCCGGACGGAACGGTCACCGGCTGGAGCGACGGCGCCGCGCGCCTGTTCGGCCGCGCCGCGGCCGCCGCCGCCGGAGCCGCG
>NZ_JBFARL010000465.1:0-1305 GCF_040674655.1 Actinomadura sp. NPDC049753
CGTCCCGCGCGGTACAGGGCGCGCATCTGCACCGACCGCAACCGCTCCCGCAGCGGCGGACGGCGCGGCGCTCGACGTCGAGCTGTGCGCGGTGCTGGCCGAGGCGTGCCCCGACGGCGCGCACCTCGTGCTGTGCCGCGAGCCCGGCTCCCCGCCGCCCGCCGGGCCCGGCCGGCCGCTGGACGACCTGGAGGCGTCGGAGACCGTGCCCGTCGTGGCGCTGGACGCGGAGCCGCCGTCCGGCCCGCTCGGCGTCCTGACCGAGGCGGTGCGCGGCGGCGAGCTGGTCGCCGTGGACGCCCCGGGCCGCGAGGTCGTCATCGTGCCCGCCGAGGACGCCGGCGAGGCGCTGCACCGGACCGTCCAGCTCGTCACCGACTCGATCCCCCGCGCCCTCGGCATCCCCGTCGAGGACGTCCAGGTCGTCGCCCCGGCGGCGGGCGGGGACGCGGGCGCGGGCGCCCTGAACGCCGCGCTCAAGGCCCGGCTGAACCCCGGCCCCGGCGCGTTCGGCGGAATGGACCCCGGCGACCGCGTGGTCGTCGCGGCGCCGCTCCCGCAGGCGCCGCTCGGCGAGACGGGCGTGGTGACCGGCGGCGGCCCGCACGGGCTGGAGGTCGACTTCCCGGGCGGCGCCGCGGTCGTCGCCCCGGCGGAGGCGTCCCGGCTGCGGCACGGCTGGGCGGTGCCCGTGGCGCTCGCTCGCGGGACGCGGCGGCCCGGCGTGGTGGCGGTCCTGGGCGCGGACGGCCTGTCACGGCCCCTGGTGGCCACCGCGTTCGGCCTCGCGCGCCGCCACCTGTCCGTCGTGCAGGCGGCCGGACCCGCGCTGGCCAGGGCCGTCCGCGAGGAGGAGGCGCCCGCGCGGCGCACCAGGCTCGCGAGGCTGGTGGCCCAGTGAGGTACTGATGGGTAAAGAAACCCCCGTGTCGCGGTTTACGGACGACCCCGTATGGGACACGATGTCAACAAGGGCCAGGGTCAACAAGGTCAGGCACGGCATCGGGTGGAGGAGCGACATGCCCCAGCGGCTCAGGCGGCTCGGAACGGCGTCGGCGGCGGTCTCGGCGGGGGCGCTCGTCCTCGTCCTCGCCGCCCCGGCGGCCGAGGCGGCGGCGGAGACGTGCAAGAAGGGCGTCGACCCCGAGAGCACGGTCGAGAACTGGAAGTGCAACCTCGGCAACCTGCGCGAGGCGCTCACCCCGAAGACCCCCGCGCCGACGCCCGCGCCGACGAAGACCGTGAAGCCCGTCCCCGAGAAGACCACGAAGAAGACGAGGACGCCGGCCAGGGCGCCCGCCAAGG
>NZ_JBFARL010000466.1:0-1280 GCF_040674655.1 Actinomadura sp. NPDC049753
GCCCGCCGCGGCGTCGCGGGTGGAGACGCCGTCGTCGAACACGGCGTCGCGCAGACCGTCCGGCAGCCCGTCGCCGGAGTCGGTGACGGTGGCGTGCAGGTCGCGGCCGTCGCCGAGCAGCTCGACCTCGACGCGGGCGGGCCGCCGCGGCCCGAGCCGCGCGGCCTCGACGGCGTTGTCGACGAGGTTGCCGACGACGGTCGTCACGTCCAGGGGGTCGGCGACCCGGCCCGGCACGTAGCTGCCGGCGCCGATGTCGAGCCGGACGCCCTTCTCGGCGGCGACGGCGGACTTGGCCGACAGGAACGCCCGCAGGTACGGGTCCGACACGGGGTCGGGCAGGTTGTCGGGCGCCGGGGCGCGGCGCGCGGCGTCGTCCATCAGGGTGCCGACGTAGTCGGCGGCCTCCTCGCTGTGGCCGAGCTGGAGCAGGCCCGAGAGGGTGTGCAGCCGGTTGGCGTACTCGTGGCGCTGCGCGCGGAGGGCGTCGAAGAGGGTGCTGACCGAGTCCAGCTCGCGGGCGAGGGTCTCCAGGTCGGTGCGGTCGCGCAGGGTGATGACGGCGCCGAGGTCGCGGCGGTGCCTGCGGACCTCCCGCCGGTTGACGACCAGGACGCGCTCCCCCGCCGTGACGAACAGGTTCGCGGCGTCGCGCCGTCCCGTGAGGACGTCGCGCAGCGTCCCCTCCGCGGCGAGATCCCCGGCGGGGGCGCCGCGCTTCAGGGCGACGCCGAGCAGCCGGGACGCCTCGTCGTTGCAGACCGCGATCCGGCCCGCGGTGTCGACGGCCACGACGCCCTCGCCGACGCCGTGCAGCACCGCCTCCCGCTCGTGGACGAGCTCCACCAGCTCGTACGGTTCGAGGCCGAGCGTCTGCCGCTTCAGCCTGCGGCCGATCGCGACCGAAGCGACCACGCCGAGCAGGACGGCGCCCGCGACGAACAGCGACATCTCGCGCAGCACGTGGCCGAGCTCCCGGTCGATGGCGCGGGCGTCGAACCCGACGCTGACCTCGCCGAGGATCCGCCCGTCCGGGCCGTACAGCGGGACCTTGCCGCGCGCGGACAGCCCGAGGGTGCCGCGCTCGACGCGGACGACCTCCCGCCCGGCCAGGGCGTCGGAGGGGTCGGTGCTCACGTGCCTGCCGAGCTCCAGCGGGTTCGGGTGGGACAGGCGCAGGCCGCGGCCCGCGGGCAGGGGATCGGCACCGGACAGCGGATCGGCGCCGGCCAGGGGGTCGGTGCTGGGGAGGGCCCCGCCGGACGACGCGCGGCGCTTGG
>NZ_JBFARL010000467.1:0-1260 GCF_040674655.1 Actinomadura sp. NPDC049753
GCCGCGGCTCAGTTGCCCTCGGCCCGCTGCTTCTCGGGCGCCTTGGGCCGGGCGCCCCGCTGCGCCGACAGGGTCGCCGCGTCCACACGGCAGCGTCCGCGCCAGCAGCTCGGTGGCCAGCGGCCCGACCTCCGGGTCGGCCGGCTCCTCCCCCAGCGCCGCGCCGAACGCGCCGATCGCCTGGTCGAGGTAGGAGATGCCGAGCGCCACGGCGAGCCGCCCGTACGCGTAGGGGTCGGCGCCCCGGTCGATCAGCTTGAGCCCGGCGGTCAGGACCCGCTGGGCCCGGGCGGGCTCGTCGCGCTCCAGCAGCCGCTGGGCCAGGTCGTGCGCGGCGGGCGGCCCGTACTCGGCGTCCCCGGTCGCGATCACCGCCTCCCAGTGGCCGCGGGCGGCGTCGAAGTCGCCGGCGTCGTCGGCGATCCGGGCGAGGGCCAGATGGGCGGGCGGCAGGTAGGCGGGGTTGCCGAAGTCGACCACGACCCGCCAGGCGGGCGCCGCCCGCTCGTGCTCGCCCGCCCGCTCGTGGGTGAGCGCCAGGTGGTAGGCGGCGCGCGGCCCGTACTCGGGATCGGCCGTGGCGATCGCCGTCCGGTCGGCCTCCCTGGCGCGCTCGACGTGCCCGGCGTCGTCCAGGACGACCGCCAGCCCCAGCGCCGCCCGCGCCCGGAAGGGGGTGTCGCCCAGCGCGAGCACCTTCTCGAACAGCAGCGCGGCCCTCTCGGCCTCACCGCCCTCGGCGAGGCCGCGGGCCTCCTCGCACAGTCGCGCCGCGTCGTCGGATACCGCGTCCGGAGACTCGATCATCGCTCTTCTGCCCTCTGGGGGTCGGGGTCCGCAAAGAGCGTAGCGATCCACCCGCTCCCCGTCCCGGCGCGACACCCCAAAACCCAAGCAAGATCACAAATCCATCGCCCGACCCGTCCCGGCGACCTCCCGCACGCAGCGAGCCGCAAGGTCAGCCGAAGCGATCTCGGGGATCGCCCGGACGACGAAAGCCCAGGTCCAAGCGAGCAGGCCATCGCAGAACAGCCCGCCGACCCCGGCCACCGCCGCAACCCCACGACGACCTCAAGGTTGCGATCGCGTCCGAAGGCAGGTTCGAGCGAAGCGAGAACCTGATCGCGCAGCGAGCCGCCAGGCGAGCCGGAGCGATGCCAGCGATCGCACGCAGTGCTCGACGATGGAGGGCCGTCAAGGCCCGAAGGAGGAGAGCACTGCAATAAACACAGCAGCGAGCCGCAAGGCGAGCCGGAGCGA
>NZ_JBFARL010000468.1:0-1232 GCF_040674655.1 Actinomadura sp. NPDC049753
ACCTGCCCGGCGGCGTCGTGAACATCCTCACCGGCCACCGCACCGAGATCGCCCCCTGGCTGGCCGCCCACATGGACGTCAACGCCATCGACCTCACCGGCGTCCCGGACGACGACGTGCCCGGCCTCCAGGACAGAGCGGCCCACAACCTCAAGCGCGTCTTCCGCGCCACCGACGACTGGACCCAAGAGCCCGGAACCGCGCGCCTGACCGCGTTCCTGGAGACCAAGACCGTCTGGCACCCCGTCGGGGTCTGATCCACAACCGCAAATGCCCAAGGAAACGGCGCGATCGCCGTTGCCTCTCCCCACTCATGCCTCGAACAGCCGGAACAGGAGGACCGCGATGGAACCCCACGGTGTTCTCGTCGTCGGCAGCATCACCGCGGACGTGACCGCGTTCAGCGCACGGTTCCCGCGGCGCGGTGAGACCGTGCTCGGCGACGACTTCACCCTCGTGCTCGGCGGGAAGGGCGCGAACCAGGCGGTCGCGGCCGCCCGCGCGGGGGCGCGGACGTGGCTCGCCGGGTGCGTCGGCCGCGACCCGTTCCGCGAGATCGTCCTGGACGGCCTGCGGTCGTACGGCGTCGAACTGGACGAAGTCCGGACCGTGGACGGCCGCACCGGCGTCGCGCACATCCGCGTGGACGCGTCCGGGGAGAACGACATCGTCATCACCCCACTGGCGAACGCCGACCTCGACCCGGCCATGGTCGACGCGAGCATCGCCGCGACCGCCGGGAAGGTCGGCGTCCTGCTCCTGCAACTCGAAGTCCCCGCGGCGACGACCTGCCACGCGGCGAAGGCGGGCAGGGCGGCCGGACTGACGGTCATCCTCGACCCGGCCCCCGCCCAGGCGCTCCCGGACGACGTGTGGCCGCACATCGACCTGGTCACGCCGAACGAGAGCGAGGCGACGGAGCTGACCGGTGTGGAGGTCACCGACCCGGCGTCCGCCGAGCGGGCCGGGCGATGGTTCCTCGACCGCGGCGTCGGCCACGCGCTGATCACGCTGGGCGCGGGCGGCGCCGTCTCCGTCACCCGCGAAGGCGCCCGGAACTTCACCGCCTACCAGGTCACCGCCGTGGACACCACCGCGGCCGGGGACGCCTTCACCGGCTCGCTGGGCGCGGCACTCGCGGCCGGCGACGCCATGGAACGTGCCATCCGGCGCGGCATGGCCGCCGGGGCGCTGGCGACGACCAGACCCGGCGCGAGCCCGTCCCTGCCCGG
>NZ_JBFARL010000469.1:0-1203 GCF_040674655.1 Actinomadura sp. NPDC049753
CCCGAGCGCCCGCGGCGGACGCGGCGCGAGGCGCAGCGCGACCACGACGTCGCAGCTCGGCGGGCACCCGCGCCGCCGGGACGACCGAGGGCGCGGGCCCGGACACGCTCCCGGGCCACGGCCCCTCCCGCGGCTCGGCCGGGGCCAGGTCGCCGACCGGGACGCGGACGACCCGCTCGCCCGGCCCGCGCCCGCCCACCAGCACCGGCCGCGCGATGCCGTGGTGGCCGAGGAGCGCCTGGATCCGGTCGGCGGCCCGCGCGATGCGGTCGGTGACGGTGGTGCGCCCCCAGAGCCCCTCCTGCCGTCCGAGGTCGGGGACGAGCTGGTCGGGCGCCAGCTCCACCCACGTCACGCCGCCCCAGCCGTCGTCGCCGCCCCCGTCGCGGCCGCCCCCGTCACGCCCGGCCGGCCGGTGGGCCGACAGCTGCCACCGCACCCGCTCGGCGACGGCCAGCGCCGACAGCCCGTCGTGCCGCCACAGCCGCCGCAGGACGTGCCCGTCGGCGAACCCGACCGCGACCTCCAGCCGCACGCACGCCAGCCCGCCGGCGGCGAGGCCCTCGTGCAGCTCGCCCGCCAGCCGCTTCGCCGCGAACACGACCCGCTCCGCCTGCTCGGCGGGCGGGTCGAAGCCGCCGCGCACCGACAGGTCGGCGGCGGCGCGGACCGGCGCGAGCGGGCGCGGTTCCTCGCCCCGCGCCAGCCGGTGCGCGAGCGCCCCGTCGGTCCCGAAGCGGCTCGCGACGTGGCCGGACGGCAGCGCCGCGAGGTCGCCGAGGGTCGTGACGCCGAGTCGCCGGAGCAGGTCGGCCAGCTCCGGCCGGTCGAGCACCGACAGCGGGTACGGCGCGAGGAACGCCGCCGCGCCGCCCTCCGGCACCACGACGCCGCCCTGCCCGGCGCGCGCCGCCAGCTCGGCCGCGAACAGCCCGTCCGCGACCCCCGACCCGCAGTCGTGGCCGGCCTCGACGACCGTGTCCTGCACCAGGACGCGCAGCGCTTCCTCGCCCCCGTAGAACCGGGCGGGGCCGCGCGCCGGGATGGCGCACAGGCCCGGCCGCACCACCTCCACGCGCGGCGTCAGCTCCGCGACCGCCTGCGCGACCGCCTCGAAGCGGCGTCCCTCCGCGTCGGTGTCGCGCTCGCGCACCACCAGTTCCGGGCACCGCCGCTGGGCGTCGCGGATCCGCTGCCCGCGCC
>NZ_JBFARL010000470.1:0-1192 GCF_040674655.1 Actinomadura sp. NPDC049753
CCGCGCGCCGTGCCCGCTGCACGCGCGCGCCGAGCACCGCGAGCCGCGCCGTCTCCTGCGGCGGCCAGCAGCCCGCCGCCGTCGGCAGGTGCTCGCCGACGATGTGGTCCGCCACGGCGAGGTCGTCCTGGTCGAGCGCGCGGTCGAGGCGCAGCAGGGCCAGCCGGGACTTCGCCTCCGCCGCCCCGACGGTGTGCACGGCGAACTCGGTGACCTGGCGCAGGAGCGTCCCGCCCAGCCCGGTCTGCCCGCGCCGGTGCGCGATCTCCGCGGCGGTCAGGCGCAGGAACGCGGCGTACAGCGGAGGCGGCGCCAGGGCGAGGGCGTCGTCGGCGACGCGCACGGCCTCGTCCCAGCGTCCCAGGTAGACCAGGGGGACGCAGCGGGTGTTGGCGAGCATGCTGCCGCGGGACCGGGCCTGGCCGAGCCGTTCGGCGGCCGCCTGCCCGGTGCGGGCGAGCTCGACCGCCTCCTCGTACCGCCCGGCGTCGCCCAGGAAGGTCGACTCCCATTGGAAGGTGGTCAGGAACGTGTGCGCGTCGCCGGCCGCGTCGGCGGCGCGGCGCGCCTCGGCGAAGGCGCCGGCCGCCTCCTCCAGGTCGCCGCGCGTGCCGTGGAGCGCGCCCAGGACCAGCAGCGCGGGCGCGCGCAGGGCGTCGTCGCCGAGCCGGTCGGCGAGTTCCAGCGCCTGCGCGGCGTGCCGCCCGCAGGCGTCGAGGTCGAACGCCATGAACTCCACGAACGCCAGGGCCGACAGCAGCCGGCCGCGCAGCTCCTCCGAGGCCCCGGGCGGCGCCAGCTCGACCGCCCGCCGCAGGTCGTCGCGGCCTCCGCCGTCGATGCGGCTCTGCAGCCGGCCGCGCAGGCCCAGCAGCCGGGCCGCCCGCTCCGGCTCGGCCACCGGGTCCAGCTCGGCCAGGGCCTCCGTGCCGTACGCCACCCCGGCGGCCGATCGGCCCGCGTTGAACGCCGCCGTGGCCGCGCGTTCCAGCACGACCGTCCGGTCGGCGCCGATGAGCCGGACCGGCTCCGGCGCCTTCGGCCAGTGCTCCAGGACGAGCCCCAGCAGGTGGAGCTGCTCGTCGTAGGCGTTCTGGCGGCCGGCGCGGTCCGCGGTTCGCCGACGACGGACCCGCGGCGGCGGCGAAGGCGCTGCGCCGGGTCCGCGCGCTGGACGGGCGGGACGCGGAGC
>NZ_JBFARL010000471.1:0-1189 GCF_040674655.1 Actinomadura sp. NPDC049753
GATGGTGCGGGAGATCGGGATGCGGATTCCCGGACTGATCTCCGGGCTGGCGATGACCGGCGCCGGATCCGCCCGCGCGCTGACCGCGAAGGAACAGGTCCGGGTCCGGCTCGCGCTGCTGGACCTGTCCGGCCAGGGGCTCACCGAGATGGGCGAGCTGTTCGCCGCGGCGCTGGTGGACGCCGAGGGCGACCCGGCGCTGCTCGGGCAGGTGCGGCTGCGGATGGCGCTCGGCACGCTCGTGACCGGCGCGCCCGGACGCGCGGAGCAGGAGGTCAACGCCGCGCTGGTGCACGCGCGCGACACCGGCGACACCGACCTGGAGGCGCGGGCGCTCGCCGTCCGGGCGAACATCGCGCTGATCGAGGGACGCGGCGACTACGCGGGCGACCTCGAACGGGCGCGGCGGCTCCCGGAGCCCCCGCTGGACGGACGGCTCCACATGACGCCCCGGTACCTCGCGGCCTACTGCGCCATCTTCGAGGACCGGCTCACCGAGGCGCGCGCCGAGCTGCTGCGGATGCTGGCGCTGGTGGAGCGCGGCTCCGGCGAGGAGGTCGTGCACGTCCTGCGCAACCTGTCGGAGGTGTCGGCGCGGACGGGCCGCTGCCGGGAGGCGCTGGACTTCGCCGACCGCGCCATGCGCGTCACCGAGCAGGCGGCCCTCAGCCCCGGCCCGGCCTGGTACCACGGCGCGCTGGCGGAGCTGGCGGGCGGCGGCATCGACCGGGCGGTCGCCCTCGCCGAGCGCGGGGTGCGGGCGTCCGAGCAGGAGAACGACGTCATCTTCCAGAGCCGCCTGCTGCACGTGCTCGGCGTGGCCCAGACGCGGAGCGGGGACGTCCGGACGGGCGTCGGCACCCTGCGGCGCATCGAGGCGCTCGGCCAGGACCGCAAGCTGCCGTCGCCGACGGTGCTGCCCTGGCAGTGCGACCTCGCCGAGGGGCTCGCGGCCCTGGGCGACACCGGGCGGGCCGCGGAGCTGATCCGCACGACCCGCGCCGCCGTCGGGTACCGCGGCGCGAGCGTCACCGGGCGGCTGGACCGGGCGGAGGCGGCGCTGCTGGCCGCGCGCGGCGAGCACGACGCGGCGGTCGCGCTGCTCGGCGAGGCCGCGGCGCTGTTCGCGCGGCTCGGCCAGCCGCTGGAGGCCGGGCACTGCCTGCTCGACCAGGCGCGCGTCGAGCGG
>NZ_JBFARL010000472.1:0-1162 GCF_040674655.1 Actinomadura sp. NPDC049753
ATCGCGGATCTGGTGATGAACCACACCTCCGACCAGCACCCCTGGTTCCAGGCGTCGCGGACCGATCCCGACGGGCCGTTCGGGGACTTCTACATGTGGGCCGACGACGACACCGGCTACCCCGACGCCCGCATCATCTTCGTCGACACCGAGTCCTCCAACTGGACCTACGACCCCGTCCGCGGCCAGTACTACTGGCACCGCTTCTTCGCCCACCAGCCCGACCTCAACTACGACAACCCCGACGTCCAGGACGCCATGCTGGAGAACCTGCGGTTCTGGCTCGACCTGGGCATCGACGGCTTCCGCCTGGACGCCGTCCCCTACCTGTACGCCCGCGAAGGCACCAACTGCGAGAACCTCCCCGAAACCCACGCCTACCTCAAACGCGTCCGCGCCGAGGTCGACCGCCTCTACCCCGACCGCGTCCTGCTCGCCGAGGCCAACCAATGGCCCGCCGACGTCGTGGAGTACTTCGGCGACCCCGCCGCCGGCGGCGACGAATGCCACATGGCCTTCCACTTCCCCGTCATGCCCCGCATCTTCATGGCCGTCCGCCGCGAACAGCGCTACCCCATCTCCGAGATCATGGCCCAGACCCCCAAGATCCCCGACAACTGCCAATGGGGCATCTTCCTGCGCAACCACGACGAACTCACCCTGGAGATGGTCACCGACGAAGAACGCGACTACATGTACACCGAATACGCCAAAGACCCCCGCATGAAAGCCAACATCGGCATCCGCCGCCGCCTGGCCCCCCTGCTCGACAACGACCGCAACCAACTGGAACTGTTCACCGCGCTCCTGCTCTCCCTCCCCGGCTCCCCCGTCCTGTACTACGGCGACGAGATCGGCATGGGAGACAACATCTGGCTCGGCGACCGCGACGCCGTCCGAACCCCCATGCAATGGACCCCCGACCGCAACGCCGGCTTCTCCACCTGCGACCCCGCCCGCCTCTACCTGCCGGTCATCATGGACCCCATCTACGGCTACCAGGCCGTCAACGTCGAGGCCCAGGCCAACAACCCCGGATCCCTGCTCCACTGGACCCGCAAGATGATCGAGATCCGCCAGCGCCACCCCGTCTTCGGCGTCGGCTCCTACGTCGAACTGTCCGCCTCCAACCCCTCCGTCCTGGCCTTCACCCGCGAGATCA
>NZ_JBFARL010000473.1:0-1149 GCF_040674655.1 Actinomadura sp. NPDC049753
TGAGGATCTGGCGGGCCATGACCATGCGCTGGATCTGGTTGGTGCCCTCGTAGATCTGGGTGATCTTGGCGTCGCGCATCATCCGCTCCACCGGGAACTCCCGCGTGTACCCGTACCCGCCCAGCAACTGCACCGCGTCGGTCGTCACGTCCATCGCCACATCCGAGGCCAGCGCCTTGCACGCCGACGACACGAACGTCAGATCCGGCACCCGCTCCCCCGCCATCGCCCGCTCGGACTTCACCGCCGCGTGATACGTCAGCTGCCGCGCCCCCTCCAGCCGCATCGCCATGTCCGCCAGCATGAACTGCACACCCTGGAAATCAGCGATCGCCTTGCCGAACTGCCGCCGCTGCTTCACATACCCCACCGCGAAGTCCAGCGCCCCCTGCGCGATCCCCAGCGCCTGCGCCGCGATCGTGATCCGCGTATGGTCCAACGTCGCCAGCGCCGTCTTGAACCCCGTCCCCTCAGCCCCGATCATCCGATCCGCCGGAACCCGCACATCCTCCAACACCACCTGACGCGTCGGCGACCCCTTGATCCCCAGCTTGCGCTCCTTGGGACCGAACGACACCCCCGCATCCTCCTGCGAATCCACCACGAACGCCGAGATCCCCCGCGCCCCCGCACCCGGATCGGTCACCGCCATCACCGTGTAGAACCGCGACACCCCCGCATTGGTGATCCACATCTTGGTCCCGTTCAGAACCCACCCATCACCCTCACGCACCGCACGCGTCCTCATCCCCGCCGCGTCCGACCCCGCATCCGCCTCCGACAACGCATACGAGAACATCGCCTCACCCCGCGCCACCGGCCCCAGGAACCGCTCCTTCAACCCCTCCGACCCCGCCAGCAGAACCGGCACCGTCCCCAGCTTGTTCACCGCCGGAATCAACGACGAGGACGCGCACACCCGCGCCACCTCCTCGATCACGATCACCGTCGCCAGCGCATCCGCCCCCGCACCCCCGTACGATTCGGGCACGTGCACCGCATGCAGATCACCCGCCACCAACGCGTCCAACGCCTCCTGCGGGAACCGCGACTCCTCATCCACCTCCGCCGCGAAAGGAGCGATCTTGGCCTCGGCCAGCTCACGCACCGAACTCCGCAGCAGCTCATGCTCCTCAGACGGCGCGTACG
>NZ_JBFARL010000474.1:0-1144 GCF_040674655.1 Actinomadura sp. NPDC049753
GCCAAGTTCCAGCGCGAGCTCGGCCACATGGGCTTCAAGTTCCAGCCGCCTTGGCGGCGGCGGTGGCAGACCGTTGATTTCGTGTTCGCTCGCAACGTAACGCTGTAATCAGCCCCGATCTTCCTTGGCCGCCGACGGCCAGCGCGGTGAGCACCCTCGCGCCGGTGGCGGCGCCCGCGGGGGACGGCGCGCCGGCGGCGGTGAGGTCGTCGAGGTGGCGCGCCGACGCCCACCAGAGCAGGTGCAGCACGGCGACCGGCATGGCGGGGCCCGGCTCGCCGGTCTCCGCCCCGTGCACCAGCAGCGGCAGCGTGATCACTTCTCTCACGCCGGGGCGCGGGCCCTCGGCCCGGACGAGCCCGAAGAACTCCACGAGGAACTCCGACATGGCGCCCCCGACCATCTCGCGGCCCCCGTCCACGCCCATCGCGAGGCCCTCGGCGATCAGCTCGCACAGCCGCGCCATCTCCACCTCGACCTCGGCGATCGCCCGTTCCTGGGCGGCCCTGCCGAACGCTCCTTCGTCCACGTGCCAACTCCTCTGCTGCGGGGTGTCGCGGGCCGTGCCGGCGCCGCCGTCCGGCTCGATCCGGGCGCCGTCGGGAACGCCGGCTCACGAAATCGAGCGATGACGGACCCGGCCGTGCGCGTTTCCTTTTTCCCGGCCCAACGCTCGTCGACCCGCTCAGGAAACGTCGCCGGACGCTCTTCCGGGGAAGGGCGGATAAGCCGACCGGACGGCCGTCATCTTGCTACAGAAAAGCGGATCCCTGAACTGCACCCCTGGGCAGTCCGGGGCGCGCCGGGCTGCCCGGCCCGGCAACCGGCGCGAGGCGGACACGCTCCGCGACAGGCGCCGCCGGCCCGGAAACCGCATGTCAGCGTCCGCTTGCGAGAGGGGCGCCGGCCGCGGGCGGCCCCGATCGCGCACGTCACCCGCCTCCCGGGAGGCCGAGCGCCGCGCGTTTCCATCTGATCAACGCCGCACATTATCCGGAGGATCGCACAAGGTATATTTTCAAATTATTATTCAATTGCCCGGATCGACCGCGCTCTTGTGACTTTGCCCACAAATTATTGGCAGAATGCGGCCAATGCGGCGGGGCCCGGCGCGGCGGCTCGCGTGAGCGTCCGCCGCGCCGGG
>NZ_JBFARL010000475.1:0-1138 GCF_040674655.1 Actinomadura sp. NPDC049753
CGTCGCCGCCACCGGGGCGCGGGTCGTCCCGGTGGTCCTCCAGGACGCGGGCAGCGGGGACGTCCTGTTCATCGGATACGCGAACGACCAGGCCCGGGCCCGCGCCGAGTTCGCGCGCGCCCACCCCGGCGTCCGCGTCGAGCCCAAGCGCTTCGACTGGGGCGGCGAGGCCGCCGCGCTCCGCGCCGGGCAGGTGGACGTGGCGTTCGTGTGGCTCCCCGCCGACCTGAGCGGCCTGCACTCCGAGACCGTCCACACCGAGCCCCGTGTCGTGGGCCTTCCCGCGGGGCACCCGCTCGCCTCCGCCGAGGGCGTCTCCATCATGGACGTCAAGGACGAGCCCCTCATGTGGACCGAGCGCGCCCCCCGCGAGTGGGTGGACTGGTGGGCGGTCAACCCCCGCCCGGACGGGTCCGCCCCGCGCTGGGGGCCCACCAACGACAACGTCGAGGAGATGCTCGAACAGGTCGCCGAGGGCACGGCCATCTGCTTCGCGCCGTCCAGCATGGCGCTGTACTACGCGCGTCCCGGACTGTCCTGGGTGCCGCTCACGGACGTGGAGCCGCTGCGCGTCGCGCTCGCCTGGGCGGACGGAGGCCCGCTCGTCGAGGCGTTCGCCGCGATCGTCCGCGCCCTCGCGGGCGTCACGCGAACGTCCGCGGCGTCTCCACGGCCGCGCTGAGCGCCCGGAGCGCGTGGTAGACGCGGACCTTGACCACGTCGACCGGCACCCCCAGCGAGGCGGCGGCCTCGTTGACCGACCGGTCCCGGAAGACCGTCTCGGTGAGGATCTCGCGGTGCGCGGGCGGCAGCCCCTGGAAGGCCCGGGCGACCACCGCGGGGCGCATCCGCTCCCCCGGCTGACCGGGGGCGAACGAACCGATCTCTTTGCCCATTCGCAGTGCCACACGACGAACCTCGCACCCTTCCGCCGCCCCGCCGCCCTCCTTATGGCGTCTTTAAGGAAGCGTTGAGGGTCTGGTTCAGGGGGTGGGGCGCAGGGGTTCGCCGGAGGCGAGGAGGGCGAGGGCGGCGGCGCCGTAGCGGAGCGGGACCGCCGCTGGCAACTCGACCGCGACATCATGGAGGCCGAGGGCGTCGAGGCGCTCATCGCCTACGGCGAGCACGAGTGCGCCGA
>NZ_JBFARL010000476.1:0-1133 GCF_040674655.1 Actinomadura sp. NPDC049753
CCGCCTCCCGCGCCCGGAGCCCAGCCTCCCGCGGCCCAGCCCCCGGTGGACGGCCCCCGGCCCGGCGACGCCAGGCCGGAACCGCCCAAGGAGTCCTGAGGGCTCCGGGAGGGCTACGGCGCTCCGGACCTCAGCAGCAGGATCAGGTGGCGCTCGCCGACGCCCACCGACAGGGCGTCGGCCGGCACCGTGCCCGCGGCCGTCAGCGCCGTGCCGGGACGGCTGCGGGGGGTCCTCTTCCCTGAGCCGAGCTGGCCGCTGCCGCCCGCGCCCCACGTCAGCAGCGTCCCGTCGGTCAGGATCGCCGCGCCGTAGGCCTCCCCGGCGAACACGCGGGCGGCGCCGCGCAGCTTCGGGGCGCTGCGCCCGACGACGGTGACCGGGGCGGTACGCGGCTGCACCGTGCCGTCACCGAGCTGGCCGGCGGTGTTGTTGCCCCAGGCGACGATGGTGCCGTCCCCGCGGAGCGCGTAGTTGTGCTTCTCCGCCGAGGCGACCGCGGCGACGCCGTCGAGGACGCCCTCGCCGCCCACTCCCGAGACGAGGACGGGCGTGAGCCGGTCCTGGCGCGTGCCGTCCCCGAGCTGGCCGAGCTCGTTGCGGCCCCATGCCGCGACCCGCCCGTCCCGCAGCAGCGCGAGCCCGTGCTGACCGCCGATCGCGATGCGGACGGCGCCGTCGAGCCGCGCGGCGCCGTCCAGCCCGCGCACCGGGACGGGCAGGGCCCGGTCTTCGCGGGTGCCGTCGCCGACCATGCCGCCCGCGTTGGCGCCCCAGGCGAGCACCTGCCCGTCGCCGCGCAGCACCAGCTCGGTGTGCCCGTCCGCGGCGATCGCCGTGACGCCGGTGAGCGCCCCGCGCCCGTCCGGCGCCCGCACGGTCGTGGGGACGGGAGGGGCGGTGCGCTCGCCGGTGCCGCGCTGCCCGGACGACCCCTCGCCCCAGGTCACGACGGTGCCGTCGCGGCGCAGCGCCATGGAGAAGTCGTTGTTGGCGGCGACCGCGACGGCGTCGTCCAGCCGGCCGGGCCGCCCGTCCGGCGCGCGGACGCGCGCCGCTGAGCACCGTCTTCGGGCTCCAGACGGACGTGGAGCGCTGGCCGGACTGGCAGGAGCCCGTCCTGTCCATGAAGC
>NZ_JBFARL010000477.1:0-1053 GCF_040674655.1 Actinomadura sp. NPDC049753
GGCCTCGCCGAGCCCGGCACCGCGGGGCAGGTGCGGGCGCGGCTGCGCCGCGACTTCGGCGCCGACGACGACGGCGACGGCGACGGCGACCTGTGGTGGGAGCCGGTCGTCGAGCACGCCGTGTCGGACGGCACGCTTCCCGCCCTCGCGGGGGAGGCGTTCGGCGCCCTCGACCACATGTACGCGCTGCTCGCCGTCCGGTACGCCGAACGCCGGGCGGGCGACGCCCGCGAGACCCTCGGCAGGGCGGTGCGGGTGCCGGGCGGCTACACGTGGGGGCCGCTGCTGCACGAGAGCTTCGCCGAGCGGTTCCGCCTGGCGACGGGCACGGCCGTCCCGGACTGGACCGACGGCTAGCCGGCGATGGCGCGCTGGGCGATCACCTTGGTGATGCGGGCGCGGACGAGGTACTCGGTGGGGACGGCGTTGCGCCGCCCGAACTCCTCGGCCCGGTCGGCGCCCATGTAGCGGCCGCCGATGACGGTCGCCCAGCGGAGGATCTCGTCGAGGTCCTCGACGAGGGACGCCTCGGCCTGGATCAGCACGTACGAGTACGGCGGCGTCTGGTCGTCGACGCAGACCGACAGGCGCGGGTCGCGGGCGAGGACGCGGCCCTTGACGCTGTGGTGCCCCGTGTTGAACAGCAGGTCGTCGCCGTCGAGGACGAACCAGATCGGCGTCACGTGCGGCGTGCCGTCCTTGCGGGTGACGGCGGCCTTGCCGGTGCGGGTGCCCTCCATGACGAACGCGCGCCACTCGCTGTCGGTCATCGTCTCCATGGGTCCAGTCTGCCGCACCGGCGGTCCGCGGCTGCCGCTACGGTGAGTCACATGAAGGTCGCGACGGCGCACGGGCCCGCCGAGGTGGTGCTGGACGAGGTGGAGGACCCGGCGTTCCTGCTGGTGCTGACGCACGGGTCGAACGGGGGAGTGGAGGCCGCCGACCTGCTGGCGGTGCGGGCGCCCTGGCGCTGCGGTTCGGCGTGACGACCGAGCTGGAGATGCAGGGGCTCCACACGCGCGACAACCGCGGGGACATCAGCGAGAACGACGC
>NZ_JBFARL010000478.1:0-1048 GCF_040674655.1 Actinomadura sp. NPDC049753
CCTGCAGCCGGAGCCCGCCGCGGCGGGCGGCGGGGACGGCGGCGTGGCCGTCCTCGACCACGGGCCCGGCTCAGGGGCAGGCGGCGGCTCGTCCACCGTGCCCGGACCCCGCTCCGGCGGATCGGGCGACGCGGGCGAGGCGTCGGACGAGATGACGCGGCGGGCGCTGTCGTCGCTGAACGGCGGCGACCGGCCGGGCGCGGACTGCCCCCGGCGGTCCAAGGCGTTCGCCGCGATCGTCCCGCTGGCCCTGATCGGCCTCGTCGGCTACATGATGCTGGGCAAGTTCACCGGGCTCGTCCCCGAGGTGGTGGGCGGGGACGCCGCCGCGCTCGTCGGCGGGGTCGCCACGGCGCTGCTGCTGGCCGCCGCGATCGCCAAGGACGGCCGGGGCAGCCTGGAGCGGTGCGCCGACCACATCGTGGACGGGCTGGTCTTCGCGATGAAGGCGATGGGGGTCGTGATCCCGATCGCCGGGTTCTTCTTCATCGGCAACGCCGACTTCGCCGGGAAGATCATGGGCATGGAGGAGGGCGCGCGGGCGCCCGGCTTCCTGTTCGACGCCGTCGTCCGGATGCAGGACGCGATCCCCGACAGCCAGTACGTCGTCGGCTTCGGCGTGCTGATCATCGGGATGGTCACCGGGCTGGACGGCTCCGGCTTCTCCGGGCTGCCGCTCACCGGCTCGCTGGCGGGCTCGCTCGGCCCGGCCTCCGGCGTCGACCCGGCGCTGCTCGCCGCGATCGGGCAGATGGGCTGCATCTGGGCGGGCGGCGGCGTGCTGATCGCGTGGTCGTCGCTGATCGCGGTGGCCGGGTTCGCCCGCGTGCCGGTGCTCGACCTCGTCCGCCGCTCGTTCCTGCCCGTGATCGCCGGCCTCGTCGTCGCCACGGTCGCCGGTCTGATCATCTACTAGGGAGCACGGTGACCGCGTCCTCCGACCTGTCCGATCCGTCACCCGCAAGGTGAAGGTCCCCCTGAACGAGCCCGCGGAGAGCAAGCGCAAGTCGCAGATCGACGAGTACCTGGAGTTCTACGGCGGGCCGGG
>NZ_JBFARL010000479.1:0-1039 GCF_040674655.1 Actinomadura sp. NPDC049753
GTGCGGGCGCCCGCGGCCGCGGCGGCCATCACGCCGCCGTGCCCGCCGCACACGACCACGGCGCCGCGCCCGGCGAGGATCCGGCCGGTCTCGTAGGCGTGGTCCCACTGGAGCTCGGTGCACTCGCCCGGCCCGCACACGGCCACCTGCACGGCCATCGCGGCCCTACCCGGCGCCGTGCCGGGCGGCGATCTCGTCGATCGCCGCGGCGAGGTCGAAGTCCTTGCCGGTGAGGCCGCCGGCGCTGTGGGTGGTCAGGGCGAAGGTCAGGGTGCGCCAGCGGATGTCGATGTCGGGGTGGTGGTCGGCGTCCTCGGCGGCGCGGGCGACGTCGGTGACCACCTCGATCCCGGCGGGGAACGACGGCGCGGTGACCTGCCTGCGGATCCGGTCGCCGTCCCGCCTCCAGGTGGGCAGGCCGCGCAGGCGGTCGGCGACTTCGTCGGCGTCGAGCGTGTCGGCCATCGGGTCACTCCCTGTTCGCTGGTGCCGTTCTCCTTCCTCTCTTCCCTGCGCGGGGCGACCGGTCACCCCGCGCCGGGGGTCAGGTCGTACAGGACGGTGCCGCCGACGGTGGCGGGGGTGTAGTGCGCGGCGACCCATGCGCTGATCTGCTGGGCGGCGTCGCTGCCGCTGCCGGCGCCGCGCGCCCTGCCGCCTCCCGGGGCGCGTCCCTGGCCGCGGGCGCCGCCGACGAAGTAGTGGATCCTTCCTTGGCGGGCGAGGCGCTGGAACTCGGCGAGGGTGGGGGCGGGGTCGGTGCCGTTGAATCCGCCGACGGCCATGACGGGCCGGCCGGTGGCGAGCTGGTAGCCGGCGGCGGTGTTGGATCCGACGGCGGCGGCGACCCACGTGTAGGAGGCGGCGCCGGCGTTGAGGGCGGCGGTGACGGCGGCGTCGGGTGTCCCGGCGTTCAGGAGCCCTCCCGGTCCCCCGCCCGGGCCTGCGCCTCCCGGCCCTCCGCCGCCTCTGGGGCCTGCGAGGCCGCCGGGCACGCGTCCGGCGGCGCTGGGCCCCTGGGGCGGGGCGCCGGGGCCGC
>NZ_JBFARL010000480.1:0-1008 GCF_040674655.1 Actinomadura sp. NPDC049753
CGCGGGACGCCCAGTCGTAGAGGAGGCGGCGGTCGGAGTCGGGGACGCCCATGATGTGGGCCAGCGTCCAGACGGGGAGGTCCGCGGCGCGGAACCGCCGTCCCCGCCTGGGTGTGGCGCGACCTCGCGCCGGGCGTCCCGGCGATGGGCCTCGATCTCACCCTCGCCGTGCACGAGCGGGCGCGGGCGGCCGGGGCGGCGGACCTCGCCGGCCGGTGCGCGCTGCGCGTCGGCGAGCTGGTCTCCGGGAGGCTCGCGGCGGCGTCCCGCCTGACGGAGGTCGCGGAGGCCGCCGGGGTGGCGGAGCGCGCCGGGGTTCCGGCCGACCCGGGCGAGGTGACGGCGGCGGCGGCGCGCTGCGTCCGGCGCGGCCTCGCCGAGCCGGAGGCCGCGCTCGCCGACCGCCCGGCCGGGCTGCGGGACGCGCTGCTGGACGGGATCGTCGCCGGGCTCGCCGGATCCGGGGACCGGGCGTCCGCCCTCACCCCCGCCACCTGCGACCTGCTCTACGAGCACGCCGGACGGCTGCGCGCCGCCCCCGGGGTGGCGGTCGCCGTGCTGGCGTCGGTCGGGCGGAGGCATCCCGGCCGCCGGGTCGCGGTGACGGGCGAGCTGCTGCGCCTGGACGGCGGCGGCGCCGCGGACATCGGCGACGCGCTCCGCGACCTCTGGGCGACGCCCCCGTCCGCCTCCGCGTGCCTCGACCTCCTGGACGCCTGCGGGTCCGCGCCGCCGCCCCCGGCGCTGGCGGAACTGCCGTCGCGGACCTTCGCGCGGCTCGCCTCCACGGGCGGCGACGGCCTCACGGACCCGGCGACCCTGCGGCTCGCCGAGCGGGTCCGCGAGCTCATGCCGGACGGGCGCGCCGGGCACGACGCGGCCCTCGTCCAGGCGTACGGAACGGCCATCACCGCGGGTCCGCCGCGGGCCGCGCGGGCGCTGGAGCGCCTCGCCGACGCCGGCGGCGCCACCGGACTCCTCGCCCGGGAGGCGTTCGCCGACGCGGCG